>JBLNBY010000137.1:0-12127 GCA_050260295.1 Bacteroidota bacterium | reverse complement strand
ACGCACGCCCGCCGGCATCCGGAAACGCGCCTTCTGGTGGAAGCGGCACGCAGGTATGGGATCGAGCGGTTGGTAACCATCGCTTCTTTGGACGACTGTCTCTGGCTGAAAGAGGAGTTTCCGGGCGAAGTGCTGATGGCGGCCACCCTGGTGTATGACAATCGGGCCGATCCGGATCGCTTCGCCCGGGACAACATCACGTTGCTGGAACGGGGCGCTGCCGCCGGCCTGAAGGTCGTGAAGCTGTGGTTCAAGCCGTCCTTTAACGTGGATTTCGGCATGAAACTGGATGATCCACGACTTGCCCCCATCTTCACCTGCATGGGCGAACTGGGTCTCGTTGCACTGGCACACATCGCCGACCCCGACGTCTGGTGGTTGAAGTACTACTCAGACCATAACGTGTACGAAACCAAGGAAGAAACATACCGGCAGGCCGAGAACGTCCTCGCCCGCTACCCCCAGGTCAAGTTCATCCTGGCACATCTGGGCGGTGACCCGGAGCATCTGGACCATCTCGACCGGCTGCTTGCCACCTATCCCAACCTGTACCTGGACACGAGCGCCACCAAGTGGCTGGTACGGGAGCTGGGCAAACAGCAAGAGGCGGCGTGCCAGTTCTTCTTGCGCTGGAATCAACGCCTGCTCTTCGGCTCGGACCTGGTGGTCCGCCCCGGACTGCCGCCTGACCACTACCTTTCCCGGTATTGGGTACACCAGCTCTTCTGGGAGACCGGCATCGTCTGCCCATCCCCCATCCCCGACCCGGATTGCGAAGGAACCCCGATGATCCGCGGGCTCGACCTGCCGGCCGGAGTGCTACGGGCCATTTACCACGACAACGCGGTCCAGGTGCTCGGGCTCGAAGGTTAACGCCGGGTGGTATGGCGCATGTTGTGTCGTCCCCGGCTGAGCGGGATGGGACAGATGCGCTATCGCCCCCAGTGGCCCGGGTCTGCACGCTGGCACTGGTCGATGGCCGCGAACTCTGGTGTGCCGAACCCCTGCTACAGGGCTTGCGTCCTCGAGACCACGCAACACCCGTTCCAACCCGAACGCCCCGCCCCGGCGCGTAGCACAGGACGTAACCACTCCGTGCGATGCCGGGGCGTCTTTTTCCCTTGCTGGCTTTCCCGCGGGTATGTTATAAACTAGACGGGTGCAGGAATACCCCAGGGGGTATCAGCAATCCGGCTTGTTTGTGTTGAACTGTTCACGTAGTAAATGAGTCACCCCCGGAAAGGAGGGGGCTGCGGATGGCGAGTGACAAACTCGAGGTAGAGCGGCTTATTGATCGAATGAAGCGAGTCGAAGGGCAAGCGCGGGGTGTCCAGCGGATGCTGCAGGAGGGCAGGCCGTGCGAGGAAGTGGTGACGCAGCTGGTTGCCATGCGGGAGGCCATCTCCCGGGTCGCGATGCAACTGATCGGCGGACACCTCGAGCAGTGCCTGGCGGAGAATATGGACATGGACGAAGCGCTCAAGAAGGCGACGGATTTGATGATCCGCCTGAGTTGACCCGGAGTTTAACGCGAGTCGCAAGTTGAAGGAGGAGTAGGAAATGGCTTTTTTGCGGGAGCAGGACCGTGAAGAGGTCCGCAAACGTCTCGGTGAACTGGCTGGACCAGTCAAGCTGCTGCTTTTTGTTCAGAAGTCATCCGGCCTTATCATTCCCGGCCAGGAGCAGTCTCGTTGCCAGTACTGCCGGGAAGTGCAACAGCTCCTGGAAGAAGTGGTGGAACTCTCTCCCCAACTGTCCCTGGAGGTAGTAGACTGGAAGCAAGATCCGGACCGTGCCAGGCAGTACGCGATTGATAAGGTCCCGGCTCTGGTCCTGCTCAAAGGGGATGGGACGGATACCCGCATTCGCTTTTACGGGATCCCGTCCGGATATGAGTTCAGCACGCTGATCGAAGACCTGCTGGATGTCGGACAGGGTGCGGGACAACTGCAGGAGGCGACGCGTGAGTTCTTGCGTGAATTGAAGCAGCCGCTTCACCTGCAGGTCTTCGTTACGCCCACCTGTCCGTACTGCCCCCGGGCCGTCCGCCTCGCCCACCAGTTGGCGTTGGAGAGCGAAATGGTGCGGGGAGATATGATCGAGGCGATGGAATTCCCGGAGCTGGCAGAGCAGTACAGCGTCATGGGTGTACCCCGCACCGTCATCAACGACCAGCAGTTCCTCGAAGGTGCAGTTCCGGAACCCATGCTGGTCCAGGCGTTGGCCGCCGTCGTCGAGGTGGCCAACGAAGACGGCGGCAATGGCAGTGGCGGTGACGATGGGGGCACGCAGCCGCATGAGTAATGGCAGCGTAAACCTGCAGCACCAGGCGGGACGAGAGCTGCCAGCTTTAGATGGATAACGGCCCGAGAGGTGGGGGCAAGAGCGGCAGGGAAAGGCGGCAGGATTGCATGACGTCTGGTAAGGAATCGCCACGTACATCTGGCAGATGGTTGTTTCGCTATGCTGTGGCGGCCGTGCTGGTGCTGGTCGGCTCGATGCAGGTGATCAATGGCCTGGCCTTGGCCTTCTACGGTACGGTGGCCACCGCACCCTGGCAATTCCTTGTCGGCGGTGGGGGAGGGATTACGGGGGACGCTTCCCTCACTCCGGAGGAGCTCAAGGTCGAAGCTCTGGTCCGCCTCGGGGTTGGGATACTACTGGTATGGCCCGGAATTCACCTGCTTCGCCGGAGCCATCAGCAACAAGAAAGGAGTCGCGAGGATGGCTGAAGGAGTTAGCCTGGAGATCGTACCTGTCGAAAAACCGGAAGAGACCAACTTCATCCTGGGGCAATCCCACTTCATCAAGACTGTCGAAGACCTGTACGAGGCCATAGTGAATGCCAGCGGTCAGATCCGCTTCGGAATCGCCTTCTGCGAGGCCTCGGGGCCGCGGCTCATCCGATACACCGGCAACGACGAGAAGTTGACCGGCCTCGCGGTCAGCAATGCCCGCAGGATCGGCGCCGGGCATTCCTTCATCATCTTCCTGGAAAACGGGTATCCGATCAACGTCATCCCCGCCATCCGCAACGTGCCGGAAGTGGTTTCGCTCTTCTGCGCCAGCGCCAACCCGGTGCAGGTGGTGGTCGCCAGCACTGAGCAGGGGCGCGGTATCCTGGGAGTAATCGACGGCGGGATGCCGCTCGGGGTCGAGGGACCCGAGGACAAAGAGGCCCGGCATGATCTGCTCCGCAGGTTCGGGTATAAGCTCTAAAGTTCGAGACCACTTATTCACCTTTACGCTCCAGCCCGGCACGAAACTGCTCCTCGTAGAGGCGGCGATAGAGCCCGCCCTCAGTCAGGAGCTGAGCATGTGTACCCTGCTGCACGATGGTCCCGTTGCTCACCACCAGGATCAGGTCGGCGGCAAGGATGGTCGACAACCTGTGGGCGATAACCAGACTGGTACGGCCGGGCATCAGGCGTTCCATGGCTTGCTGGATGAGGGCCTCAGACTCGGAATCCAGGGAAGATGTGGCCTCGTCCAGGATCAGGATGCGGGGATCGGCCAAAATGGCCCGGGCGATGGCCAGGCGTTGTTTCTCGCCGCCGGACAGCTTGAAACCCCTCTCACCCACGACTGTATCCAGCTTGTCCGGAAGTCTCTGTACCACATCCCAGACATTGGCCAACCGCAGCGCTGTCTCAAGATCCGAGTCGGAGGCGCCGGGCTTGCCGTACAGCAGATTCTCCCGGATGGTCGCGTGAAAGAGAAAGGTCTCCTGCGTCACCACGCCGATCTGACGACGCAGGGACGCGAGGTTGACCTGGCACAGGTCGACGCCGTCAATCAGCACCCGACCCTTTTGCGGGTCGAAAAAGCGCTGGACCAGGTAGGTGATGGTGGTCTTACCGGAGCCGCTCGGTCCAACCAAGGCCACCAGTTGACCCGGCGCTGCTTGGAAGCTGACCCCCCGTAAAACCGGGCGATCGGGCTGATAGCCGAAAGTCACGTTCTCGAACCGGATCTCCCCGCGCAACTCGCCCAGCACGACCGGACCGTCACTCACTTCCGGCTGCAAGTCGAGGTATTGGTAGATCCGTTCGAAAAGGGCCATCGAAGTCATCAAGTCGACATGCACGTTGGCCAGGGATGAACTGGGGCCATACAAACGCCCAAGGTAGGCGACAAAGGCGACGAGTGCCCCAATTGTCAGTTCGCCTTGCATGACGAGCCGTCCGCCAAAAAGATAGATGAGGGCCGGCCCGAGGGTGCCGAAGAGACCCAGTACCGCGAAAAACCAACGTCCTGCCAAGCGTGAGCGGATATTGAGGACCATCAGGTCTTTACTGAGGCGGTCGAAACGATCCTCCACCTCGGGCTCACGGGCGAAGGCCTGGATGACCAGATGCCCGCTGACAGAAAGGGCTTCCTGCATCAGACTGTTTAGCTCAGCCAGACGCTGTTGCGCCAGGGTGGTCACCCGCCAGCGAAAAGCTCCGACCTTGCGGGTGGGAAACACAAACAGGGGTAGAATCGCGACGGCAATCAGCGCCAGCTCCCACTGCCAGGCAAAGATGACTGCCAGGGTCCAGCCGACGGTGAGAAGGTTCGTCACAATGGCCACCAGCGTGCCCGAGATCACACCTTCGATTCCGGCTACGTCGCTGGTGACTCGTGACATGATCTCACCGGTGCGGGACTCGGTGAAAAAGCCCAGGGACATCCGTTGAAGTTTACGAAAAAGCTGGTCCCGTAGATCGAAGATGATGCGTTGGGCAATCCAGGTAGTCAGGTAGTTCTGCGCCACGCCGACCAGACCTGCGAGGGCCGCGATGCCAATCGCACCGATCACCAGCAACACAAGCAGGCGGAAGTTGGCGTCGGGGATGGCATGGTCAATGACGAAAGCCCAGATCAAAGGGGGAAACGTCCCCAAACCGACGTTGACGAGGATGGTCAGGAAGATGAGTAATATGCGCATCCGGTAAGGTCGAAAAAGGGATAGGGTTCGCCGAAGATAATACCAGAAGGGGCGGGACAAGGAGGGAATCTCATTGCTGAACCGTCTGACGCCGAAAAAACCGCCGCCACCACCACCGCCGGCGCCGCCAATCCACATACCCAAAGAGAGTCACCTGCCCCTGCGTCCTCAGGCTTGACCGCCTGCGCCTGCGCACGAAATGCCAGGTAGCAGACTTCGAGGTACGAGTTGATGTTTCCTTCATCGGTTTATCTCCCGCTGTAACCAGAGATGCTAATATGCGACACGACAACCGCTGGTAATCAGGGAACGATAGACAAGAACCACGGAAGGAGGAAAGGCGGTACCCACATGGATGCACCGCCGCCCACATGAATAAAGGTTGGCAATGGCTGGCCGTGCTGGCCGCCGCAATACTGATCGCCGCGCTCATATGGTTCTTCCGCAGCCATCCGCTCGCTCCCGGGTATGAACCCCCCATCGTCGCCGTCTACCTGACACGATACGACGCGGCCACGAACGAAGTCAGGTTGGAAAGGGTCGAACGAGTATTGCCCCGCGCGTCGACCGGTACGTCCGGAGCCCCCACCGTGGACCGGTTGCGGGCCGCCATCGAGGCCCTGCTGGACGGTCCGACGAGCGAGGAACGTTCACGCGGTTATGAGAGTGAGATTCCTGAAAACACCCGGTTGCGGAACCTGCGGGTTAGCCGGGGCATAGCATATGTCGACCTGTCCCAGGATTTCGAATCCGGAGGCGGCAGCCTCAGCGTGCGAGCCCGGGTCGCCCAGTTGCTCTATACGGCCACGCAGTTTCCCGAGATCGCCGACCAGGTGCGAATCCTTATCGAGGGTGAAGCCAAGGAGGCCATCACCGGTGAGGGTCTGATCGTCAGCGAGCCCCTGTCGCGACGTGATTTCCCCACGACCTTGTGAACTTCTAACACCCCCGGCAGGTACAGTACGAACCGGACGCCAGTGTCAGTCCCGGCGAGACGGACGACGTGTCGGGAAGTGATACCAGCCGGCAGGAGTTTTGCTGGTTTCCTATAATTTTTGCTTTCAAAGGGGGGCTTTTCGGGTGGCAGTAGTCACCATCTCCCGCCAGCTGGGTAGCGGCGGAGATTGGCTCGCGCGCAAGCTGTCCGAAGAGACCGGGTACCTACTGATCGACAAGCCCAAGCTCTTGTTCCTTCTACGGGAAAAACTCCGTCATCCAGGACGCGTACGTTTGCTGGAGGAGCGGGCGCCCTCGTTTCTCGAGCACCTGTCCCGTACGCGCGACAACGTTGACGAGCTGGTGGAGATGGCCCTCAGGGAGCTTGCCGCCCGTCACGACCTGGTTGTGGTCGGACGAGGGGGCCAAAGGCTCTATGCGGAGTTGGACCAGGCTCTGCATGTCCGCGTCATTGCTCCGCCGCCGGTTCGAGTGGAGAGGCTTGCCCATGACCAGCAGATAACCCTGGAGGAAGCGCGGGAGAGGATCGGCAGGAGCGACCGCGAAAGAGCAGAGTTCCTGCGTTATCGCTATGGAATCGACGTTGACGATCCCTCCCTGTATCACGTGATCGTCAACACCGGGCGAGTGCCGCTCGAAGAGGCTTTGCAATTGCTCCTGACCCTGACGCGTTCACTGCGGTCCAACGCAGGAGTGCAGAGCCAGGCCGTCGCGGGGATGGCGGTGGGGTCGACGGTCGTGACAGTCCCGGGCGGGGTCGGTGAGGTTGCGCTGCCTCCCGCGACCACGGCGGGTGCAAAGGCAGGAGCAGCTCCGCCAGCAGGACCACCAGCAGCGACTTTCTTGGGACCGGCCGGCAGGGGGACGGACGATGGGAGGCTGCGGGCCATCCAGGTCGCCACCGCCGCGGCTACCGCTCGGGCGACTGAAGGTTTACCTGCTCCCCCGGTTCTTCCGTGGTCTCACAAACCCACCCGCGACAGCCGGGGAGAACTGGTCTTTGCCCACCCCAGCGAGGCCCAGTTTGCTCGGGTCCTCGACTTTTACCGGGTACGGTGGGAGTACGAGCCGGTTACCTTCCCTCTGGAATGGGCGGAGGACGGCCGGGTTGTCGAGGCTTTCACTCCGGACTTCTACCTGCCTGACATCAACCTCTTCGTGGAATTGACGACCATGAAGCAGTCGCTGGTCACCCGGAAGAACCGGAAGGTCAGGCAGCTACGGGAGCTGTACCCGCAGATAAACATCAAGGTTTTCTACAGCCACGACTATCGCATGCTCCTGCGCAAGCTGGGAACTCGGGCACAGGCAGAGCAAGCAGAAGCGGGGGTAGAGCAGGCGTAAGGTGAGCAAGGAGGCGGGAGCGGGTTGCGTTCACCCGGACCTATACTGATAACGCAGGAGGAACTAGCTGTACGTTGTCAGGAGCTCGGCGCCCAGATCAGTGCCGACTATGCCGGTACCACCCCGGTGCTGATCAGCGTCTTGCGCGGCGCGCTCTACTTTCTCGCCGATCTGACGCGCGAGATCAGCATTCCCATCCACCTCGACCTGCTCGCCATTTCCCGTTACGGCGAGGTCTCGGATAACACCGGTATCGTCCGGATCACCAAGGATCTGGATGTGAATATCACCGGCCGGGACGTTCTCATGGTGGAGGACATCATCGATACCGGACTGACCCTCAGCTACCTGCTGCATTACCTGGAGCGCCGGCAGCCCAAGAGCCTTTATGTCTGCACGCTGCTGGACAACCGGGCCCGACGGCTGGTGGAGCTCCCGATCCGGTACACGGGATTCAAGATACCCGACAAATTCGTGGTGGGGTACGGCCTGGACTGGCACGAGGAATATCGCCATCTGCCTTACATTGCCGTGCTGGAAGATGGGGCGAAAACCCCCAATTCCGCTTCCAGTGCCAATAGCCCCCAACGCTCGGCCAATCCATGAAACGCCCAAGCTGCCATGCCCCCAGCCGGCTTTCTTTCGGCCCCCCGTCAACCTGCCACCTCAGCCTGCAGCCTGCAGGCGGCAGGCTGGCACTCACAGATCTTTGCCGAAAAAGCGTTCGATCTCGGCGGCAGCGGTCCCGGGAGCATCGGATGCGTGAACGATGTTGTGCAGCGAATCGAGAGCAAAGTCTCCCCGAATCGTCCCGGGGAGGGCCTCAAGCGGGTTGGTCGCGCCGATGAGGATGCGGCCAATACGGGTGGCGTTCTCACCCTCAAAGACGGCGAAGACCACCGGACCAGCCGTGATCGCTCCGATCAGTGCGGGGAAGAACGGTTTATCGGCGTGGTGCCCGTAATGAACGCGCGCCACCTCCTCACTCACCTTTCCCAGCCGCAAAGCCACGAGGCGGAGACCCTTGCGCTCGAAACGCGAAATGACCTCGCCCACGAGTCCCCGGGTAACACCTTCCGGTTTGACGATTATGAGCGTGCGTTCAACAGCCATGACCTTGAAACCAGACTCCTTCCCTTTCCGTTCCTTCTTGTGACCAGCCCAATCAATGCACCCCGATGATCTGCCCGTCCGGCGTCACCTGGACACGCTCGGCAGCCGGCTCGGCGGGCAGCCCCGGCATGGTCAGGATATCGCCAGCCAGCGCCACGATGAAGCCTGCTCCCAATGACGCCCGCACTTCGCGCACCGTCAGCCGCCATCCCCGGGGCGCTCCCCGCAGCCGGGGATTGTCCGAGAGCGAAGACTGGGTCTTGGCCACGCAGACCGGCAGACGATCATAGCCCAAGCGGGCCAGTTTGTCCAGTTCGGCTTCTGCGGCAGGAAGGTAGTCTACGCCGTCGGCCCCGTAAATCTCCCGGGCTATCATCTCCAGTTTTTCCCGGACAGGCAAATCAAGCGGAAAGAGCGAATGAAACTTGCTTCGGCCAATGTGCGCAAGCACACTCTCTGCCAGTGCTAAACCGCCCTCACCGCCATGGGCCACTACTTCGGAGACGGCAGCTGCCACTCCCAGGTCTTCCTCGCAGTGGCAGCGCAGAGCCTCCAGCTCTGCGGGCGAGTCCGTGGAGAAACGATTGATGGCGACGACCACCGGCAAGCCGAATTTTCGCAAGTTCTCGACGTGTTTGTCCAGGTTGGCAAAGCCTTTCTTCAACGCCTTGAGGTCGGGATCGGCCAAGCCGTTCTTGCCGGCACCGCCATGGTGGTGCAGTGCCCGTACCGATGCCACCAGTACCGCTACCTCCGGGCGAAAACCAGTCTGCGGAGCAACTATGTCGAAGAACTTCTCCGCTCCCAATTCCGAGGCGAAACCACCCTCGGTCACCACATAATCGGCCAAACGCAATGCCAGGCCCGTAGCAATGATGCTGTTGTTGCCGTGGGCGATGTTGGCGAAAGGACCGCCGTGGATGAAAGCGGGTTGTCCCTCCAGCGTCTGCACGAGATTGGGCTTGATCGCATCCCGCAGCAGCGCTGACATCGCTCCCGTGACTTTGAGGTCCCGGGCATATACCGGCTCGCCGTCCAGATTGTAAGCGACCAGCATCCGGCCCAGCCGTTCCTCGAGGTCGGCGAGGTCACGAGCAAGGCAGAGAATGGCCATCACTTCGGAGGCCACCGTGATGTCAAAACCTGTCTCCCGAATCACACCATCCCCAGGACCACCCAGCCCCACCACTATCCGGCGAAGCTGGCGGTCATTCATATCCATTACCCGTCGCCAGAGGACCCGCTTAGGGTCAATGCGCAGGCGGTTCCCCTGGTGGATGTGGTTGTCGATCACCGCCGCCAGCAAGTTGTGGGCCGTCCCCACGGCATGAATGTCACCAGTGAAGTGGAGGTTGATGTCTTCGGACGGAATCACCTGCGCCTGGCCGCCGCCAGTAGCTCCGCCCTTCACGCCAAAGGTTGGCCCAAGCGACGGCTCGCGCAAGCAGAGGGCCACCCTTTTACCCATCTTACCCAGAGCCTGGGTCAGACCGATGGCTGTCGTCGTCTTTCCTTCGCCGGCAGGGGTAGGAGTTATGGCAGTGACGTAGATCAACTTGCCAGCGGGGTGGGCCTCCAACGCTAACCTCTTCCACACTCCGAAGCCCACCTTGGCCTTGTACGGACCGTAGTACTCCAGGTCTTCCTCCGTCAGCCCCAGTTGCGCCGCCACCTCGCGTATAGGCCTGGGACGGACTGGCTCTTGGTTTACAGCCGTCTGCTCCATCTGCATCAGGCCGCTCCTTCCCCTCTTTCCAGTCTCAAATATGAGTATACGGTAACGCAAAGGGTGTGCAGCCGAAACCCAGTTTTCTCGGTTTGGGCCGCACACCCTCGGGTCCCGCTACTTGTTGTCAACCTTACCTCTCTGCGTGACCTGGTTACTTCTTAGCCGGGGCTAGAAGTGTCCGCAGCTTATCGTTGAGGACGCTCAACACTTCGCGAGTGCTCTTACCACTGATCAGGTCACGGTCCGCCGCGACGATGGCCGAACGAATATCGGTGTAGCGCGGATGGACGATTTCGAGCTGCCCGTTCTGGAACTCCTGCAGGAACGGTATCACGTTGGGTTCCCGCTTGGTCAGCTCGGTAATCCAGCTACCGGCACCCGGCAGGAAGATGCCAGACTTGGCGAACCAGTTCTCCGCGTTGTCGACCGTGAAGAACTTTGCTACCTGCCAGGCTTCCTTCTGATGCTTGGAGCTGGAGAGCACGAAATTGCCGTATCCGTAGGCTACGGTCGACTTACGGCCACCTTCGAGATACGGATGCGGTGCGCTCTTGGCTTCAAACGGCACCTTGGCCCGCTTCCAGTTTTCCAGCTGGTAGAGGGCACCAACCAAGAACGCAGCCTTACCGCTCGGGAAAACCACACCTTCGACGTCTAACGACGAAGGATCGAGCACACGATAGCGGAGGTAGAGGTCCTGGTAATACTGCATTGCTTCCACGACTCTTGGATCTTCGAAGCCGGGCTTGCCGTCAGGAGTGATCCAATCGCCACCGGCCTGGCGGGCGAAGGTGAGCCAGGTGAAGTACGGCCAGATCCAGGTCCGCAGGACCGTCAGTCCCCACTGGGTCCACGCGCCAGTAGCATCACGCTGGATGAATTTCAGGCTCTGCTGCGCCAGCTGCTGCCAGGTAGCGCCCGGCCGATCCATCCCGGCTTTGAGCAGCATGTCTTCGTTGTACCAGAGGCCAAAGATGCTGACCTCGGTCGGGAAGAAGTAATAGTCACCCATGGAGCGCAGGATGCCTTGCATACCCGGGATGAAAAGCTTGAGGAATTCGCTTTCGTTCTTGACACCGATGGCAGAGAAGTCTATGGGAGCAAGCTGACCCTGGACTATATAACTGGGAGCGGTACGGGTGCTGAGAGTAACCAGATCCGGTGCGGTCCCGGAAGCCATAGCAATTACCAGCTTCTCATCGATGGCCGACGGGATATACTCGATTTTGACGTCAATATTGGGGAACTGCTTCTCAAACAGTGCTTCCAGATCCTGCTGGGCAGTGCGGTAAGTCTGCAGGCCCGTGCCGATGGTCCAATAGGTTACCTGGACCTTGTTGGCCGCCTGGGCCATTCCAGCAAAACCGGCAAAGGCGAGCAAGCCAATCATCACGAGACAGAAGGCAACGGTGGTTAAGCGCCGGGGAACTGCCATTTTCCAACCTCCTTTTCGTGATAGCCCCTAAGGGATAATATCCATACTGCCTATTTCTCGTTGGAAAGACGGTTTCCTCCCCAGAAAAATCTTGGCAGGTGAAGGTTTTGGACACTCGCAAAAACCTGTATGAGACAGGTGACTCCACGACCCACCCCTCGCTCACCGTCCGCCTCGCACGGGGCGGTGTGATTGCCGCCGTCTATGTCGTGCTGGTTTTCGTCTTTGCCTTTGCCAGCTTCGGGCCGATCCAGTTGCGGGTGGCGGAAGCTCTCACCGTCATGCCGCTCTTCTACCCGGAAGCCATTCCGGGCCTGTGGGTGGGGTGTCTGCTGGCCAACGTGCTGGGTAATTATGGGCCATGGGACATCTTCGCGGGCAGCACCATCACGGGACTGGCCGCCCTTCTTACATGGCTGCTGCGGAGAAGCCGGTTCCTGGCCCTCGCGGCTCCGGTCGTCCTGAACGCGTTATTGGTAAGCCTCTACCTCGCCCCGCTCATTCTCCATGTGCCCTACTGGCCGACCGTACTTACCATCGGTATCGGCGAGGCGATGGCGGTCTATGGCCTGGGGTGGCCTCTCGCCCGCTGGTGGGAGCGGCAGATGAGCAGACACCC
>JBLNBY010000136.1:0-2920 GCA_050260295.1 Bacteroidota bacterium | reverse complement strand
CTTTTCGAGCCAGCGGTTCACCCTTTCATCGAAGAGTTCGGGCCGGTTGCGGAGCGGCGGCTTGGGAGGTGTTCCCGGATCGACTACCGTGGTCTCTCCTGCTTGCACCAAAACCTCCCGGTTTTCGGCACGTACGGCTACGACGCCGTCGTAGACTGCAACGGTGGTGGTACCGTCCGGGTTGACCTGGACTAGGAAGATGGTCCCGCGGACGCCGGCGATCGCGGTGGGAGTCTCCACGGAGAAGTCGAACAGCCGGGCGAGCCCCTTGCCTACCTGTACGAAAACGGTTCCAATCTTGACTTTGAGAACGGGGGACGGGCGTACTTCTGATAATGCAGAACTGCTGTCGGCAGCAGTGTTCATTGTTAGGAAGGCGTCACGGTTGATCGTTATGTGGGTGTTCTCCTCGACGCGGACCAAGGCGGTGGTTCCGAAGCTGATCTCGGCAAACGACTCCGGGCCGGTTTTGACCTCGTCCTTGGCCAGCAGCCGCATGTCAGGGAAGGCAGTCACCCAGCGATGCAGCGATTCCCGGTATACCTGGACATCTCCTTCAAGGGTGGTGATGTAGACGGCGTTTACGGGATCCCCGTCGGGGGCCGAGGCCGTCAGCTGCACTATTCCGCCGAACGCAACGGAAAGGAACAGCGCCAGCACGAGTGCAAGGTGGCGGCGGAATGTTTTGCCAGTCATCTCCATCCCTTCTTTCCCTTTCCAAGGGTTGTGTGGATACTGCACCCCATCCTATAGTACCGTACCGAACAGATGAGAAACGGTAATCGTCGTCACAATTCTTCGATACGGCTATATGGAATAGGCCCTGACCGGCAACTCCCTGCCCTTGACCGCGAATGTGCGGACGGCAATCCCGGCGCTCGGAAAACCGGCCGGGAGCATGTCGCTCGTCGCCTCGCTGACGAGGATTTCACCTGGACCAGCCAACTCCTGCAACCGGGCGGCCACGTTGACCGCGTCACCCACGGCGGTATACTCCAACCGCTGGCTGGTACCGACATTTCCCACCATTGCCTCCCCGGAGTTGATTCCGATGCCTATGTGAGGCAGGGGCTGGTTGGACGAGGACGTCAGGCCAAGGCGGACCGGCAGCTCGCTGCGAAGCCGCTCCACGTGATCCCGCATGGCCTGTGCTGCTGAGACCGCTCGCTGAGCATGGTCAGCCTGGGGTACGGGGGCTCCGAAGATAGCCATCAGCCCATCCCCGAGGTACTTGTCCACCGTACCGCTCTGGGCGAAAACCGCCTGGGTGAGGCAATCAAGATAGTGGTTGATCACGGTGAGAACCGTTTCGGCAGGCAATTGCTCTGCTAGCCGCGTGAACCCGCGGATGTCGGCGAAAAGAATCGTCACCTCCCGTCTCTCGCCGGCCAGGCGAACGAGTGCCGGCTGTCTCACCAACTCCTCGACCACCGGGGCAGGAACATACTTGGAGAACGTCGCCCGCAGGAACCGATTCTGCCTTTCCACGCCGCGGTGGGTGGCGGCGATGAATAGAGTAGTGGTCAGCGTGGCGGCGCTCAGGGGTATGGCGGTGTCGACCCAGAGGTTGTAGGCGTGGAATAGATACTGCGTGATCAGGAGATATACCCCGGCCAAGAAGATCAGGCTGGTGAACTGCCTGCCCGCCGAGGCCTGCCGCAGGAGAAGCCCGAAGAGAAGGATGATCGCGAGAGTGATGGCCAGCGTCACTGGTTTGCTGGTTCGGGTGACGAAGTCTGAATAGAGGAGACTGCGGACGGCGTTGGCGTGGATGTAGACTCCGGGGATTGGCCCAAGTGCCCGCAGCGACGTCAGGATCTCGTCGCGCCGCAGCCCATGGGCGGTGACACCGACCAGGGCCACGTATCCCCGCAGGTCAGGGAGCTCGCCCTCGAGCAGGTCGGCCGCGGAGAGCGCCGGCTGCAGGCGGCGGGTACTCACGAATTCACCTTCCGCCAGGAAGGGGCGGTAGGTCCAAAGTAAGTCGGGTTCGGGAGGCCGGGCTACGCGCCCGCCGGTGCGCAGGCGGGCGATGGTCAGGGAGAAGGCTTCCTGGTCGCCCCAGGCCAAAGGCAGGCGACGGGTGACGCCGTCCCGGTCCACTCTAATGTGGATATGTCCCGTGGCGGCTGCGGCCGCCTGCAGTTCGGGCGGGGGACTGGCTGGTTCAGTGGTTGACCCACCGGTCGGGTCACCAGTTGGGTCATTGGTTGGTTTACCGGTCGGTTGACCCGTCGGTCCACCGGCGGGAGCGACAGGGAAGGTGGCTGAGGCCAGCACCACGTTGCCGGCCTGCCGCAGGGCATCGGCCAGGACAGGGTCGTCACGTTCCAGGATGATGTCCAAACCGATGACCGAGACACCCGCCTCGGCCAGTCTCCGCACCAGGCGGGCGTACACGGTGGGAGGCCAGGGCCACCGGCCAATCTGGCCGATGCTGCGGTCGTCGATGGCTACCACAATGATCTGCTGGTCGTCAGGGAGCGGCTCTTCTCCTAGAAAACGGATGAGGGTGCGAAGGTCGTAGAGGGCGAGCTCGAGCGGTTCGAAGATCCCCGCCAGCTGCAGTGCCAGGACGGCTACGGCGACGATGCTGGCCAGGATCAGGGTGTTTCGCACGCTCATCGGATTCTCCCCGCCTCCTTTGGCTCCCTTCAGCTTACCTCAGCTTCGGCGCAGAGAAAGGGCCAAATCAAGAGGGTGCAACGGTACACGGGCACGAGCCTCTTCGCAGATGGCACATTTTATGCCACTCAAAGCCCGTGAACTGGTGCGAAAACGTGCCAACTCGTGCCGTACCGGCGCTACGGTACGCCGGTACGGAAATAGTTACCATCATGATGCCAGAGCGGGCAGGGAGTGTCAAGGAGGTGGTGTGCCAGCGCGTGAAAACGGGGAGAACCGGCCGGCGGCCAGGCTC
>JBLNBY010000135.1:0-5138 GCA_050260295.1 Bacteroidota bacterium | reverse complement strand
GATGCCGCGACCTTCCTGGCGCATGTAGAGAATCACGCCCAGCCCTTCCTCTTCGACCAGCTTCATGGCTGCGTGCAGTTGCGGGCCGCAGTCGCACCTAAGTGAACCGAACACATCGCCGGTGAGACACTCGGAGTGTACTCGGACCAGGACGTTCTCCTTGCCGGCCACATCGCCTTTCACCAGTGCCACGTGCGTCTTACCGTCTACCAGGCTCTCATACCCGATGATGCGGAACTTCCCATAGGCGGTGGGGAGCAGGGCCGCTGCGCCCCGCCGGATGAGGCTCTCGCGCTTTAGCCGGTAGCGGATCAGGTCGGCGATGGTGATGATCTTGAGGCCGTGCTGCCGGGAGAAAGCGAGGAGGTCCGGCAGGCGGGCCATGGTGCCGTCTTCATTCATGATCTCGCAGATGACTCCGGCCGGGTACAGCCCTGCCAGCTTGGCGAGGTCGACGGCAGCTTCGGTATGGCCGGCCCGGGCCAACACTCCGCCCTCGCGGGCCCGCAGCGGGAAGATATGGCCCGGCCGCACCAGGTCCGCCGGCCTGGCCTGGGGATCGACCAAGCGGCGGACCGTCCGGGCCCGCTCCTCGGCCGAGATACCAGTATGATTTTCCCGGTCGTCCACGGAGATGGTGAAGGCTGTCTCCAGAGGCTCGGTGTTGTGTTCGGTCATGAGCGGGATCTCCAGCTCGTCCAGCCGCTGGCCTTCCATGGGCACGCAGATCAGCCCGCGAGCATGCTTGAGCATGAAGTTGATGGCTTCGGGCGTAACCTTCTCCGCCGCCAGGATGAGATCCCCTTCGTTTTCCCTGTCGGGATCGTCCACCACCACGATGGGCCGACCGGCCCGCAATTCCGCCAGCGCCTCATCGATGGTGTTGAATTCGCTCCGACTTACCTCCGACTCTCCGTCGGCGGCAGCCTCTTTCTCATCAAACGCAGCGGCCTCGCGCTGAAGCGCCCGTTCCGCTTCGGGAAGGCCCGTCCCATTCTTCCTGATCTCCTCGAAAGTCATTCAGTGGTCCCCCTTATCAATTACAGGCCCTGCCGGGCCAGCGTCTCCCAGTCAACCCGCACGCCAACATTGCGATTCTGGTCCTGGGTTTCCGGGTGGGCGAGCTTGCCGGTTTCCAGGAGCCGCCGCACATAACGGGCAAGTACGTCCACCTCCAGGTTAACCTGCGTGTCTGGACGGTAGGTGTTCATTATCGTCACCCGGGCGGTCTGCGGGATTACCGCTATCCAGAACCCTCCCGGTGTCATCCCCGCCACCGTCAGGCTGATGCCGTCCACGGCAATCGAACCTTTCTCGGCGACAAACGGTGCGAGTGCCTCTGGCAGGGCTATCTCGACCCGCAAACCCTCGCCGCTCGTTTGAACCGCCTTCACCTGCCCGACTCCGTCGACATGACCAAGCACCAGGTGTCCGCCCAGGCGGCTTTGCAGGCTGAGTGCCCGTTCGAGATTGACGGGGCTTCCACGAGTCAGGTGGCGGAGCGTGGTCCGGTGCAGGGTCTCCTCACTCACGTCGGCGGTGAAGGAGTGGTCCGTCTGCCCGGTGACCGTCAGGCAGACACCGTTGACGGCGATGCTGTCGCCGATGATGGTACCCTCCAGCACACGGTTGGCCTCCACCCGCAGCCGCGCCTGCTGTCCGGAGCGCACGATCGCCTCCACCCGGCCGACTTCCTCAACTATTCCCGTGAACAACCTCCGTCATCTCCTTCAGCTCCTGTACTCATCCCGTGCACGTGCTGCACCCTGCGCCGTACCCGGCCGGTCACCCGGATGTCGGCACCGCTCTGACTTACCTCGAGGTCGCTGAGCTGCCAGGCGTCAGCCAGCCTTTCGATTCCGATTCCGCCCAGGGCAGTGGGGGCGGTTGCGCCGCCCACCAGGATGGGGGCTATGTAGATGAGCACCCGGTCGATCATGCCCGCCCGCAATGCTGCCTCTGCCAACGTCCCACCCGATTCGATCAGAAGCGAGGTGACCTCGAGGGTACCCAAGCGGCGGCCGAGCTCTGTCAGGTCTACATGCCCGTGCTTGTCCTCGGGGAGCACCCAGACTTCTGCTCCCGCCTGCTCCCAGGCGGTGCGGATCTCCCCCGGCGTCCGGGAAGTGGTGACCACCAGCGGGGGGATGTCCGGATTCCTGGGAGTAGTGAGAACTTTGGCCGTGGCAGGGATACGCCCGCGGGAGTCCACCAGGATTGGACGGGCATCCCGCCCCGGTTTACCGTTGGCCCGCCGGGTGGTTAGCAGGGGGTCATCCTTCAAGACGGTCCCGCTTCCGACTACGATGGCGTCCGCCGCCTGCCGGAGTTCGTGTACTTCGGCGCGGGATTCGGGACTGCTGATCCAGCGGGAATCGCCGGTCTTGGCGGCGATCTTCCCGTCCAGGCTCATGGCGATCTTCCAGAGGCCGAAGGGCAAGCCGGTGGTTATGTACTTGCAAAAAGCCTCGTTGAGACGGCGGGCCTCTGCTTCGCCCACGCCTACGGTCACTTCGATGCCCGCCTGCCGCAGGGCGGCGAATCCCTTACCTGCGACCTTGGGGTTGGGATCTTGCATGGCCGCCACCACCCGGCGCACGCCACTGGCGACAATCGCCTCGGTGCAGGGAGGCGTGCGCCCGAAATGGCAGCAGGGCTCGAGGGTGACATAGAGAGTGCCGCCCCGGGCCGCCTCCCCGGCCTGGGCCAGGGCCAGCCGTTCAGCGTGGAGTTGGCCCGCCCGGTGGTGATAGTCCGCACCGACCACGTCACCACTCGCGTTCAGGACGATAGCGCCCACGAGCGGGTTGGGGGTGGTATAGCCCCGGGCTTCCTGCGCCAGCTCGAGAGCGCGCTGCATCCAGTGACGGTCAACTTCGTGGCGGGCAGTTTTGTCGGGCAGGACCGCTTCCATTCTGGTGATCTTGTTCACAATGTCGACCGCCATTTTCGCTCCCCTTTCCGGGTGTGGCTTCGCGAAAATACCCCCGAGGACCTCTCGGGGGTGGCTGGTCGTCGTACAGGGAAAGCGCCGGACGGGCACCGTAACGTTCGGTAACGTTCGATCTGCCCGGGGCGCAGTTTCAAACCTCAAGACGACCTTCTCCCATCCGGACTGTACCGTCGGCTCTGGCTTGTACCAGATCTGCCCGGCCCATGGGGTCTGGCACCGGGCTCGTGGGCTCGTCGGACAACGGGTGACTGCAGACTGGCCGGTACACTTGCCACGTCCGCCTGCGTACACCGGTCGCCGGCCTACCACCGGTCAGGAATTACCCTTGCGGGCTCACCTTGCCCCGAAGGTCTCCAACTGCCTTCAGCATAACACTTATGAATAGCTACAGCAACGGGTGAACCGAGAAGGTCAACCACCCTTGTCGTCGAAGGCGTAAGCAGTCCGTTTTTGGCAGGGGGCGAAAGCAGGGGTGAGTAAGGAGATCGGCTACCGGTACTTGCACTGGATTCTCACTGTCTGCCTGGCGGCGCTCTTTGCTGTCTCTCTGGTCCCGGCAGGGGCGACTATGGCGGGAGCGGCACAACCGGCAGGCCGTCTGGCCGAGCTTTGGGTCGAGTTCATAGACGTCGGCCAGGGAGCGGCTGTTCTGATCGGAACGCCGGAAGGCGGTTTCATTCTGGTGGACGGGGGTGAGCGGGGGGCAGGCGAGAGGGTACTGCTGCCGTATTTGGACCGTCTGGGAGTCAAGCAGTTGGACCTGGTCGTGGCCACCCATCCCCACTCCGATCACATCGGCGGTCTGTTGCCCGTTCTGGAAAGACTTCCGGTGGGCCGCGTGCTGGCAGACGGTCAGGTCCATACCTCCTTCACTTACGAGAGCTTCCTGCGCCTCATCGATCAGAAGGACATTCCATTTGAACTGGCCCGGGCAGGACAAAGGTTGGAAGTAGGTTCGGCCCGTTTGCTGGTGCTGCACCCCGCCGAGCCGCTGCTTGCCTCAGGTTTGAATAGCAATTCGGTGGTCCTCCGGGTCGAGTACGGCCAGGTAGCCTTCCTTCTTACAGGTGATCTGGACCGTCCGGGCGAAGCCGCGGTGCTCCGGCGCAAGATTGCCCCGGCAACGGTGTTGCAGGTGGCCCATCACGGGAGTTCGGACAGCACCTCGTTTGCGTGGCTTGAAGCGGTGCAGCCGGCGATAGCAGTCATCCAGTCAGGATCTGGCAATACCTACGGCCACCCCCACCAGGAGACGTTGCAGCGGCTTGCGGATCATGCACCGCAGGCCAGGGTGTACCGGACCGATCGATACGGTACGGTGAGGCTGGTCACGGACGGCCGTGAGGTGCGGATCGAGACGGGGAAAACGGCCGCTGATATGCCGCCCGCGGCAGGAGCCGCCCACCCCCGACCTCCGGTTGCATACAAGCTGGACCTGAACCGGGCGACCCGGGAGGAACTCGAGGCCCTGCCGGGGATCGGGCCGGTGCTTGCCCAACGTATCATCGACTACCGGCAAGAACATCTCTTTGTCAGCGTGGACGAACTGATCGAGATCAAGGGTATCGGGCCAAAGTTACTGGAGACCCTGCGGCCCCTGGTCACGGTCGGAAATCTCGAAGAGGAGGACTGACTGGTCATGGTGGGAGAAGAGCGGGAAAGGCAGCCCGCAACCTCGCTCGTGGTGACGGTGGATCGTTTCGAGGATGGCCTCGCCGTGTTGCTCGTCCGGGACGACGGCGAAAAGAGTGCCATTACGTTTCCGCGACGATTCCTTCCCCCGGGAACCCATGAGGGCAGCATCCTGCGACTACATCTGGAGGAAGCCCCGGGGGAAGCGGAGGCGGCACGGCAGCGAATCGAGGGACTCCTCGCCCGGCTGACCGGGCGGAGCGAGTCTCAGTTGTCGGGATCTGCCGGCAGTTCGACCGGAGACTGGAGCGGTGCGCCTGGCGGGGGACCGGAAGAGTAAGAGACTGCCGGCACGCCGAGTCTCTGCAGGAGATCTGCCACCAGCTGCCGCCGGTAGTCGGTGCCCTCCGGGTCGAGCAGCGTCACCAGCGGTTCGATGAGGAGCAGGGACGAAGGAGGGCGGCCGGCCGCTCCAACAGCGGATCCGTCTTTCGGGGGGCGTGCCAGGAGCAGTAGCACCGTGCCTTCGCCCACTGTATCTACGGGCGGTGGT
>JBLNBY010000134.1:0-2765 GCA_050260295.1 Bacteroidota bacterium | reverse complement strand
CTTCCAGATCGCTCCGGATGCTGCCGTCTTCCCGTTGCCGCCGCTCGACGAGTTGCACCGCCGGATTCCCACAAGTCACCCGCGGCTGCTCGTGCGCCCGGAGACCCTCGAGGAACTGCGCAAGCTGGCTTCCGAACCCCGGGCTGCCGAGATCTACCAGGAGCTATTGACTGACGCCGAGTTCGAGCTGCAACTCCGCCGGGATGCACCCCTGCCCCCTGAACCAGGGGACCCGATGGCCGGTGGCACTTTCAACGCGCAAGTCTGGCAGGACGGGATGCAGATGGCACGGTCGACGACCGAAACCATGCAAAACCTGGCCTTCGTGTATATGATCTCCGGCCGGCGTGACATCGGCGAGTTGGCCAAGCGGTGGCTCCTCCACTTTGCCAGCTGGGACCCGCACGGGACTTCGAGTGCGGCCAAGAACGACGAGGTTTCTATGGCCCTGCTCTACCGGATGAGCCGGGCGTACACCTGGCTGTACGACCTGCTGACGCCGGAGGATAGGGCCAAGGTCAGGGAGGTGATGCGCGAGCGCGGGCAGGAAGCCTACCGGATTCTGCGCAGCCTGCCCTTCGAGGTCGATCCCCACAACAGCCACGGTGGCCGGACTCTCGGCTTCCTCGGTGAAGCTGCCATTGCCTTCTTCGATGAGATACCCGAAGCGAGGGAGTGGTTCGACTACGTCGTCCGCGTCTTCTACGCCCTCTATCCGGCCTGGGGCGGCGACGACGGTGGTTGGGCGGAGGGGGCATCGTACTGGAAGTACTATATGGGATTCGTCTCCGAATTTGTAGACGCGCTGGCCACGGCCACTGGCATCGATCTGATGGCCAAACCCTTCTTCCAGAACACCGGTTACTTCAAGCTCTATGTCCATTCCCCGGGTACCGGCAACCCCTTTGGTGATGGCAACGGTGAACCGGTCGCAGCTCTCGATACGGAAGTGATGGGCTGGCTGGCCCGGGAGAACCAGAATCCCTATTTCCAGTGGTACGTCGAAAACTCGCCCGGCTCGCCGCTGCCCCGCAGCATCTTCGGCTTTCTCCGGGCGACCCGTCAACCCGCACCACAGGCCAAGCCCCCGACAGATCTACCTCAGGCCCGGCTTTTCCGGGATGTCGGCTGGGTGGCGATGCACAGCAACCTGGCCTCACCGGAGGACGACATCCGCCTGGTCTTCAAGAGCAGCCCGTATGGGTCCTACAGTCACAGCCACGCCGACCAGAACGCTTTCGTGCTCGACGCCTTCGGCCGGCCGCTCGTCATCTCGTCCGGCTACTACCCCTGGTACATGAGCCCGCACCACGCCAACTGGACCCAACAGAGCGTGGCCCAGAACACGATCCTGGTCGACGGCCGCGGTCAGACACCGCGCTCCCTGGCGGCCAAAGGCGAGATCACCCGCTTCTTCACCACTGCTGCGTACGACTACGCTATGGGCGATGCCTCTCGGGCCTACACGAGCCCACTTCTACAGTTCAACCGGCATGTTCTCTTCGTGCGACCGCACTTCTTCGTTGTTTTCGATGAACTTTCGGCTTCCCGCGCGGTTCGCTACGACTTCCTGCTGCACAGCCCCGGCGGAGTCAACATGGTGGACGAGGCGGCCCAAAAGGTCTCTATCTTCAACTGGCCGGCCCGGCTCGATGTGTACTTCCTGGCCTCGCAACCGCTGGCCGTAACAGCCGATGACAGATTCGTGCCCGAACCCGAACTACCCAACTTACCCAACCAGTGGCATCTGCGCGCCCGTTCCCCGCAGACGAAAAAGTTCCAGTTCCTTACGGTTCTCTTGCCACAGCGGAGCGACCGGCAACCGACCGGCGCCATCACCGAGGTACTGGGAGCGCAAAGATGGGAAGATGCGGATGCTGCAGGAGCAGTAGTCCGCTACAAGACGGGGGACGGTGAGAGCTGGACGCAGTACGTGGCTTTCCGCCCGGAGGGAGCAGGCGAAACGGACAGCCCGGCAGCGGTCTTCGCCTTCGGCAGCAACGAGAGCGGGCAAAAGGGCCAGCTCCTGACCGTGGACGGGTTAGTGCTCCGGCTACCGGGTGACGCTCCGGCCCCTCCCGTCTGGCTAAGCCGCCCGGCCACGGTCAGCGCCTTCTGGACCACAGACAACGGAGGCGTCACGCGGCTGGAACTGGACGTGGTAGAGCAGGCCAAGAGCCCGGAACCTTTGCAGATTCGCCTCGCACTGCCCGTGCGACCTGCGCAGGTTATCGTCAATGGTAAGGCTTTCCACGAGAATAGCTGGCGGTATGCCGCCGGTGTAGTTGAACTGGTGTTGGCTGCCGCGGCCGAAGCCGGCGAGCACCAGTAAAAGGAGTGGACCTTCGCATGCGTGCAATATCGGTTCTTCTGTCTCTGGCCACGGGCGCTGCGCTGCTGCTCGGCGCCGCCCTTCCCCCGGCCGTGACACCGGGGCTCGCAGCTGCCCCGCCGTCCGCCGCCACCCCCGTCAAGCTGACCATCGCCGTATGGGGCGCCCGGGAGAACGTCCCGGTCCGGGATGCAGTCCTGGCCGCGTTCCGTAAGGCCCATCCGGAAATCGCGGTGGAAGTCGCCTACTTCCCCACCGACTACATTACTAAACTTCAGATGATGATTGCCGCTGGTGACGCCCCGGACGTTTTCTGGATCAACCCGCCCGAAGCCCTGGCTTTGAGCAAGCAAGATATCCTTCTCGACCTGACAGCCTATATGCAGTCCGACAAGGAATTCCTGGTGCTCAAAGATTCTTACTTCCCTGCAGC
>JBLNBY010000133.1:0-3517 GCA_050260295.1 Bacteroidota bacterium | reverse complement strand
CCTCCGCCGCCCGCTACGAACTGGGCGACGACCCCCACTACTCGGAACTCAGCCTCACCCTCCTCCGCCGCCTCCACTGCTTCGACGTCTCGCTCAAAGCGGAACCGCTGGACCAGAAGTTCTCGGTCGGGGTGGTGCTGCGGTAACAGCGCACGCGTCATTTCTCGCAAGTCAGAAAAGTACCGCTAGGGGAAGGAGACAATGGCAGGCCGTCGAATAAACCCCAGTCAATCATCACATGACCGTTCGGGTGGCCCTCCTATTCTGGCTGTAGTCGAAGCTGCATTGAAGATGGATTACCTGACTCGTGTGTATGAACGCCGTAAGGATGACCTGAGCAGGGTATTTCGAGATCTGTATCGTGAGAAAGGCCGCAACGCCCGGCTTGATGACGACACGGCAATCGAGTCCGTGCCCTGATTGGGTTAGGTCAGCTTTCCAGCCACGTTGGCGCTAGCTGCTACGGTGAGATAGGGAGCGCGAGAAAGAAACGGAGGTGGAGATCCAAACAATGCTCGCGCGAGAGGTCGTTGCCCAAGGAATACGAGGAGTACCGGGCCTCTGGCGAAAAGGGAAGTTCAGGGACGGGTTGCTTCGGCTTGTCACGGAGGGTCAATGAGATGCAATGGAGCGTCGAGGACTGGTGCTGACCTGAGCCGCCAGCTTCGCTTGCTGTATATAGTGGACCACCAAGACTTGAGCCTGATGGGCGCGGGGACGGGCATTGTGGTCCACATCGGGGTTAACGCCTGTCTGCGGGTACCCTAACAAGCCCGTTGGCCGTTGAGATCGGCCCTGTTTGTCCGAGGGACTTGGCGCCACTTCAGGTTCTCTCCTTGGCTTGGATTGGCCGACGAGGCGACTGCTGCGTTTGGGGAACGGCGGGCGGCCCGGCTTGAACAGTCGTGGTCCCATGAGGCCTGGCGACCACTCTTTCTCGCCGCAATCGTTGCCTTCCTCAATATCGCCGCGGTCACCCTGGCATTTGGCTTGGCGACGGCCCGGCGACGCAGTGGGCAGCTGACGGAGCGGGACCGGTGAGGCTGCGACGGCGGGGCGCGGCCAGGGCAATCACAGGACTGTGGCAGTCTACGGATTCCTCCATCGCATTTTGGCACATGCCGCAGGAATTGTGGGCAGGAACTGGACATAATTGGGCGAATCAACTTTTCATGCTTGGTGCAGCGAGCAGCGGTCCAAGACCCCTATATGCCGTCATCATGGCGGGAGGAAGGGGGGAGCGTTTCTGGCCTCGGAGCCGGAAGAAGCTCCCCAAGCAGTTCCTGCCCCTGTTCGGCAAGCGCACGATGATCCAGATGACATGCAACCGGCTGCGGGAAGTCGTCCCCCCGGAGCACATCCTGGTCGTGACCGGCGCCGACCTGGCGGATTTGGCCAGAACGCAACTGCCGCAACTCCCCGGGGAGAACATCATCGCCGAACCCGTGGGGCGCAACACGGCTCCCTGTATCGGCTTGGCGGCGGTGCTCGTAGAAGCTAGAGACTCCGAGGCGGTCATGGCCGTCTTGCCTGCCGACCACCGCATTGAGGACGAGGAAGGATTTCGGAGGCTGCTCCGCCGGGCGGCCGACTTGACTGCCGTGCATGATGTTCCGGTGACGCTCGGAATCACCCCTTCTTACCCGGAGACCGGCTACGGTTATATCCAGGCTGGCGACGCGATGGACCTGCGGGACCCGGAGGGCGCCCGGTGGGTCGAGCGGTTCGTGGAAAAGCCGACGGTGGACAAGGCCCGGGAGTACCTGGCCGCGGGGAACTTCTATTGGAACTCCGGGATGTTCATCTGGCGCGCCGCCACCATCCGGCGGCTTCTGGCCGAGTTTCTACCCGAAATCCACCGTGGCTTGCAGCGCATCGAGGAGGCGCTAGGGACTCCGGCCTTCCAGGAAACCCTGGTTGCGGAGTTTTCCGGCTTTCCCAGCGTCTCCATCGACTACGGCATCCTGGAGAAGACTGACCGGATCCTGGTCATCCCCGCCGACATCGGCTGGGACGACGTCGGGCACTGGACGGCTGTGTCGCGCCTTTCACCCCATGACCGCGACGGCAACGTGA
The DNA here is from genome assembly GCA_050260295.1 of Bacteroidota bacterium. Classification (GTDB taxonomy): domain Bacteria; phylum Bacillota; class Limnochordia; order Limnochordales; family DUMU01; genus DUMU01. Next base: position 1,441 of record JBLNBY010000133.1, on the reverse strand, counting down.
TCGAGGGCAACGTGATCGCCATCAACACGGAGAATTCGCTGATTTCCGGCCACGACCGGCTCATCGCCACGATCGGGCTGAAGAATGTGGTCATCGTGGAGTCCGAGGACGCGGTCTTGGTCTGCGCCAAGGACCGGGTGCAGGAAGTCCGGCAGGTCCTGGCGAGGCTGCGGGAGAGAGGCCTGCAGCAGTATACCTGAGGGGGAACGAGGCGTCGATGCCGCAGATCAAGTTTGGCACCGATGGCTGGCGGGGAGTTATCGCCCGGGACTTCACTTTCGCGAACGTCCGGGTGGTCGCCCAAGCCGTAGCGGGCTACGTGCGGGACACCGGTGAGGCCAAGCGGGGAGTGGTCGTCGGGTACGACACCCGCTTTCTCTCCGAGCGGTTCGCCCAGACGGTGGCGGAGGTCCTGGCGGCCAACGGCATTCCCGTCTACCTCACCGACCAGGCAGCCCCCACTCCGGCGGTTTCCTTCGCCGTCAAGCACCTGGGGGCGGCCGGCGGCGTCATGATCACCGCCAGCCACAACCCGCCCGAGTACAACGGAGTCAAGTTCAAGGGTGCTTACGGCGGATCGGCCCTCCCCGAGATGGTGGCCCGGATCGAGGCGCAACTCGAAATGGCGGCGTCCAATGAACAGTCAGTGACTTCCCGGTCCTGTTCCGCAGCTCCGATCCGGCGCCTCGACCCGCGCCCGGCGTACTTTGCCCAGCTCAGGAACCTGGTGGACCTCGATGTCATCCGTGCAGCCGGCCTGAGACTTATGGTGGACCCCATGCATGGCGCCGGCCGGGGCTACCTAAAGGCGCTGCTGGCGGAGGAAGGGATTCCCGTGACGGAGATCCGGGGCGAGTTCAACCCCTCCTTCGGGGGGGTCAATCCAGAACCCATCGCCGCCAACCTGGAAGCGCTGGTGCAAGCCGTCAGGGAAACCGGCACCAGCCTGGGGACGGCCACCGACGGCGACGCCGATCGGGTCGGTGCCGTGGACGAGCGGGGCAACTTCGTCGATTCCCACCGGATCTTCGCTCTCCTGCTGGAACACCTGGTTGCCCGGCGCCACTGGACCGGTTCCGTAGTCAAGACCTTTTCCACCACCCGGATGATCGATAAACTGGCTGCCGCCTACGGGCTCACCCTGCACGAGACGCCGATCGGTTTCAAGTATGTGTGCGAGCACATGCTGGCGGAGGATGTTCTGATCGGCGGTGAGGAGAGCGGCGGGATCGGCGTCAAGAATCATCTCCCAGAGCGGGACGGGCTTCTCTGCAGCTTGCTCTTGGCGGAGATCGTGGCCGTCACGGGGACGAGCCTTTCGGAGTTGGTCGAAGACTTGATGCGCCGCCTCGGACGGCACGAGTACGGGCGGGTCGACCTGCACCTGCGTCCGGGGCAGAAAGAGGCTCTGCTTCGCCGCCTGAACGCTCATCCGCCGGCC
>JBLNBY010000132.1:0-4923 GCA_050260295.1 Bacteroidota bacterium | reverse complement strand
CCATCTCACCAAACCGGAAGAGGGGTGCACCCAGGTATTGCTTGAGGACTCGCCGGCCAATCACCACTTTCCTGGGGGCAGACGCGTTGAAAGCAGATTCCGGCGGGGCGGACCCTTCGGTGGACTCGTTCTCCACCAAATGAAGGGCAATGCGCCGGCACAGCTTGCCGAGCTGCCGTTCAAGCTGGCGAACACCCGCCTCCCGGGTGTATTTCTGGATCACATCCCGCAGCGCCCCGTCAGCGAGACTTACCGACTCTTCCGGTAGTCCATTCTCCCGCATCTGCTTGGGCCAGAGATACCGGCGGCCGATCTGGAACTTCTCTTCTTCCGTATAGCCGGAGATCTCGATGACCTCCATCCGGTCGAGGAGCGGGCGTGGGATCCCCCCCAGGTAGTTGGCAGTGGTAATGAAAAGAACTTCGCTCAGGTCGACAGGGACCTCGAGGTAATGATCGGAAAACGCCCGGTTCTGCTCGGGGTCGAGTACCTCCAGCAAAGCGGAGGCCGGATCGCCCCGCACGTCCATCCCCATCTTGTCGATCTCATCGAGCAAGATGACCGGGTTGATCGTTCCTGCCTGTTTGAGAGCCTGCACGATCCGCCCCGGAAGTGCGCCCACATAGGTACGGCGGTGTCCGCGGATTTCGGCCTCGTCACGCAGGCCGCCCAGGGAGAAGCGAACGAAATTGCGTCCGAGCGCCCTCGCTACTGAACGGGCGAGCGATGTCTTCCCAACCCCCGGCGGCCCGACCAGGCACAAGATGGGGCCCTTGCTCACGCCCTTGCCCGCCAACCGGCGCACGGCCAGAAACTCCAGGATTCGCCGCTTGGCTTCCTCGAGCCCATAATGGTCGGTTTCGAGGATATCCCGGGCCAGGGCCAGATCCATCCGGTCTTCGGTCCGTTTCTGCCAGGGGATGGCGATCAGCCAGTCCAGGTAGGTCCGGATCACTGCCGCTTCCGGGGACATCAACGGCATCCGACCGAGCCGCTCCAACTCCTGGCTCGCCTTGCGGGCTGCCTCCTCCGGCATACCGGCCTCGCTGATCTTACGGCGGTACGATTCGGCCTCGCCATCGCCGGCCATCATGCCATCACTCTCGCCCAGCTCCCGCTGGATGGCCCGCAACTGTTCACGCAGGTAGTAATCCCTCTGCGACCGCTCCATCTGCTGGCGTACCCGCTCCTGAACCTTCTGATCCAGGCGGGCGACGGCAATCTCCCGGTTGAGCCGCTCGTAGACCCGCTCCAGCCGGGCGTAGACGTCTGCCTCCTCCAGCAGCTCCTGCTTTTCCGCCACCGGCAGCGGCAGGCGGGCAGCCAGGAGATCGGCGACACGGCCCGGATGGGCAAACAGCTCTTCCGGCAACTCGCTTCCCTCAAAGAGAGCCGGCCGGCCGGTCTGCGCGTACTCCCTGACCCCACGTTTCAGGGCCAGGAGGGCGGCTGCACACTCAGGATCTTCGGTAGGGGCCTCAGTTTCGGGCACGAGCTTGACCGAGGCACGGTAGGTGGGCTCTTGCCAGATGCGTGTAAGTTTGACCCTCTCGAGCCCCCGCACTGTAACCCGGAAAGTTTCGCCCTCGGCGCCCACCACGCCAGCCAGCATGGAGATCACACCACCGGAGAGGAGAATCTGTACCAGAGTCCCGGTCAGGTTGATGGCTTCCCGATCGGGCTCTAGCTGGTCGGGATTCTTCTGGGCCGCCAGCACCAGGAGACCATCGTGGCGGGCGGCTCTTTGAACGGCGGCGATCGACTTGGCGCGGCCGACATCGAGGGTCACTACCTGCCCCGGGAAGATAACCATGTTGCGGAGCGGCAACAATGGCAGAGTGCGTTGCGCCCCGGCCCGCAGACGTGACAGGGAGTGTGCGCGGTCCACAACCTCAGGCATTACCACTGCTCCTCGTCTTCGACGTGGATACGTTCAAGCATACAACAAACTTGCGACAAATGGTCATGCATCCCAGCAGGCCAGTGCATCCCGGCAGCACGCCAGGCTTGAGCCTCGAGCAGCTTGCCAGGCTTGAGCATCCGAGCAGCTTACAAAGCTTATGAGGCATAAAGGCCTAATTCGGAAAACTCCGCGCTTCTCCTGTCGGGAAGTAGAGGTAGCCTGGCCAGCCGTGAGCCAGAAGTTACAGGCATTTGCCGGCTGCCGCCCGCCCGGAGAGAATGATGGCTCACTGGCCCACCGACTCACCGGCCCACCTGCCCACCAGCTCACCGGCTCACCGGCTCACCTCACCAGCCCACCAGCCCACCAGCCCACCAGCCCTCCAGCCCACCGGCGGCCGACTTCTCCGCCTGACGACGAGCGATGGAGGAAACACCCGTCGGCCAAGCCTGTCGTTGTCCATCCAACCCGGCCTACCCATGGGCCAAGACCGTGTCCGATGGGCAAGTGTAACATCAGTACACCACTCCCTTACCCGTCGATGACACACACATGTGACGTTTCCGTGACCTGCCAGCAGAATGGAGCGCCGGTGCGACAGGGTCCGGGGGAAAGTTGTCCCACCTGTGATACACCCGGGTCAGGAAGCGTCCCGTCAACGACTAGATGTGAGCACACGTGTGACATATCGAGTGGTTCGGTTGGAGCGCGGCTGATACACGAGACGTCAGGTGTAACGCCTATGCGACAAGAGTGCGCTTGTCGTAACACATGCGTACTACGTCGAGGTGTGAGAGGTAACACCCACGTGACACCCAGCGATTCCAGCAAACGCAGCCGAAGCCACAGCGTAAGACCCGACGGAAGGTACAGTGGAAGGCGCAGCTCGCGGCGGCAAGCTGACGGTGTCGCAAGAGAAATCAAGGAGTTGTGGAACGAACACAGCATGAAGCTGCGGAAGGAGCGCGTCAGGAGCACTTCAAGGACCACAAGGGGACACGGAAGGTGCTGGCGTTGCTGTTGGTGCTGGTGCTGGTGCTGATGCTGGTACTAGCGCTGGCGCTTGGTTGGGCGCAGGAGTCGACGGCGCCGGCGGTACGGGTGCGGCTGTGGCTGCCGGCCGCCGTCCGAAATGAGCTTGGGTCGGTTGGGGGTTCTCGGTTTGGGCAGCCCGATGGTCCTGTCCCTGGGCAAAGTTCTGAGGCTGGCCCTGCGCTTGGCCCGGGCCTCGAGCCACAGCCAAAGCCTGTGCCCGATCTGCGGGCTCGAGAGCGAGCTCCAGGACCTGCTCGATGCGGGCGATCGGCACGACCTCCAGCTCCTGCCGCTCCCCGAACCCTTCATTCCAGTTGTCGGCCGGAATGATGACCCGTCGCGCTCCCGCCCGGATCGCCGCCTCCACTTTGGGCAGAATGCCTCCCACCGGCCGCACCTCACCCAGGAGCGACACCTCACCGGTCATGGCCAGATCGCCGGCCACAGGCCGCCCGGTTATCGCGCTGGCAATGGCCGTCGCCAGTGTCACGCCCGCCGATGTACCGTCCACGGGTGTCCCGCCGGGGAAATTGACGTCGATGTTGTAATCCGTGACCCGCAAGCCCACATGATGGCAAAGCACTGCCAGAACGTTGTCCACCGACCCCCGCACCATCGACTTGTGGCGCACTGTCTTACCGAGGCCATTGACCTCTTCTTCTTCCACGATGCCGGTAATGCGGACCTGACCAGTTCCGGGCATTGCAGCTGGTGTGGCCACCACTTCCACTTCCATCACCAGCCCCACGCCCGGTCCGGCAACCGCCAGACCATGGGCCAATCCGACCCGGGGATCTCCCCCGAGCCGTACTTCCGGCCGGCGGGCGTACTGGCCGCTCTCGATCACCCACTCTACATCACTGCGGGAAATACTGGTTCGCCGGTCCACTGCGGCCAGCCCGGCCACCAATTGGACCATGTTGACCGCATCACGACCGTTTTGCGCATAGGCACGGATCACTTCCGCTGCCTCATCCTCCAGTTCGATACTCACGCGTTTGGCTGCCTGCCGGGCGATGGTCTCCACCTCGTCGGGCGTCAGCGGCCGAAAGAAAACCTCTACACAGCGTGAACGGATCGCTGCCGGGATCTCCTCTGGCAGTCTCGTCGTCGCGCCTACCAGCCGGAAGTCGGCCGGCAGGCCGTTTTGAAAGATATCGTGGATGTGGGGGGGAATGTTGGGATCTTCAGAGCTGTAGTAGGCGCTCTCCAGGAGCACCTTCCGGTCCTCGAGAACCTTGAGGAGCTTATTCATCTGGATGGGGTGGAGTTCACCGATCTCATCGATGAAGAGGATACCGCCGTGCGCCTTGGTTACCGCCCCGGGCTTGGGCTGGGGAATTCCCGCGACGCCCAGCGCTCCCGCGCCCTGATAGATCGGATCGTGTACTGAACCGATCAATGGATCAGCGATTCCCCGATCGTCAAAGCGCGCCGTCGCACCATCCATCTCGACAAAGACGGCCGACTGGCGGAAGGGCGAGAGGGGGTTGCGTTTCGCCTCCTCCAGGATGATCCGGGCTGCTGCCGTCTTGCCCACACCAGGCGGGCCATAGATGATGACGTGCTGGGGATTGGGGCCGCACAAAGCCGCACGCAACGCCTTGAGGCCTTCCTCCTGGCCGACTATCTCGGAGATCTCCCTGGGCCTGGTCCGCTCGGAGAGCGGTTCAGTCAGCGAGATGGAGCGCATCCGCTTGAGCTTCTCCAACTCCTTGCGGGACTCCCGCTCGATAACGTTCCTGTTTGCCTGCTGAGTGCGGAGCATGCTCCAGAAATAGCTGCCGACGACCAGCATGAAAACCAGGTTGAGCAGGGTAATGATGGCTGCCAGGCTCAAGACGCACTCCCCCTCGCATGGGTAGTATGCCCAAAACGAGGAAGAATAAAGGGATGCCCGCCGAGCACCCCGTTGGACCAGCAAAACGTATGTAGACTTTCGTCGTATGCCGCACTGACGCGCTGCCGCAACGCCGCAACGCTTC
>JBLNBY010000131.1:0-2983 GCA_050260295.1 Bacteroidota bacterium | reverse complement strand
TAAGTGCGGTGGGAGGGTTGCCCGGCCCCGAGCCGGTCGTACTCACTGGTACGACTCCGGCGGATGTCATGGGCGGGTACGTCGCCGGTCAGGGCTTCCAGGGCAACTATCAAGGACGATGGTATTCGCCAGGTGAAGATGAATTGCCCCCGCTGCGAACAGGTAGTTCATCGCGCCGGCGGCCACTTGTCCGGCCGGTAACGGGGATCACAGGTGACGGCCCCAATAGCGTTCTTCAGCCCCTGGCGCGGCATGAGTGGGTCGCCGCCGCGGGGCTGGACGTCATGGTCTGAAAAAGGCCCATATAAAAGGCCAGGCAGGAACGGAAGGAGGTGAGTACATGCCAGGATGGGGAAGTGTCATCGGTGTGGGCGGAACGAATCTCTTGGGTTCGCTCGGGTTCGGACCAGGTCTGCTGGAACAAGCCCTGCGGGGAAACCTTACCGGCATCCCGGACAGGCCCCAGGGAGCGGTCCTGCCGGCAACCGTCGTTGCACGGACCGCGGCCGTGACCCAGGGAACCGGAGGGAGTCAGGACAGCTCGTCCGGGAGTTCTGGTAGCGCAGGGCAGCCGGACCGGGCGGTTTTGGGAAAGGACGACTTTCTGCGCCTGCTCCTCACTGAGCTGCGGATGCAGGACCCGATCAACCCGGTGAGCGACAAAGAGTTCCTGGCCCAGCTGGCTCAGTTCTCGGCTCTGGAGCAGATGACGAACCTGTCATCGACTTTAGAGAAGGTGTCGGCGGCCGAGGAGCAGTTCCGCCAGCAGCAACAGGCCCTGGCACTGCTGGGACGCCAGGTTGAGGTGGTAGCAGTAAACGGCGGATCCACGACCGAGGAGGAGACCATCCGGGGACGGGTGGACGCAGTTGTGTGGAACGCCAGCGGATCACCGCTCCTCAAGATCGGCGACAAGGAGTATCCCCTGGATTCCGTTCGTCAAGTGCTCCAGGATTGACGTGGCAGGGGAGCACCGGAAGAAAACTGCGAATATCGGAGAGGACAGGCCATGGACACGATCAGGGACCAATTGAAGATCACCTCCCCGGCTGTCACCGGGAGCAGGCCGCTCCCCGTAGAAGGGACGGCTGCAGCCACCGCGGCCGAGCCGGCCGGCCAAACCACGGACTTCCAGCAACTGCTCGAGCAGGAATTGGCCCTGCGGGCTACTGCCGAGTCATGGAAAAGCGGTTTGAAACCGGCTACGGGAGCGGGGTTGAGGCTGTCTGCCCACGCCGAGCAGCGTCTTCGTTCCGGGCGGGTTCGCTGGGGTCCGAATGAAGAGGCCCAGGTCGCAGCTGCGATCGACAAGGTCGCAAGCAAGGGCGGTAAGCAGGCGCTGGTACTCCTGGGTGACCTGGCGCTGATCGTAAGTGTCACCAACAGAACGGTGATCACCGCTATCCCGGGAGAAAGACGGCAGGAGAACGTCTTCACGCAGATAGATTCGGCGGTTATCACTTCATGACTGCTCTTTGTTGGTTGCTGCTTCCAGTCAGTTAGCCGGTCTTTCACTTACTCGACTGCAAGGATGAAACCAAGGAAGTGGGCTGGCGGGGGAATGGCCGGACTGGTTGCCGGACAGATGTACTCTCCGGCAACTGGGGGTCAGGACGTTGGAACGATGGAAGGCGTCCCAAGCAGCCTCTCTTCCTTGGAAACCAGGGCTCAGTGTGAGGGCCGATCGCCTGACCCTGGCAAAGGAGGAAGTAAGATGCTGAGGTCTTTGTATTCAGGAATCTCGGGACTGAAGAGCCACCAGGTCGACCTGGACGTGATTGCCCAAAACATCGCCAATGTAAATACCCCCGGCTACAAGGCCGGGCGGGTGCTGTTTGCGGAATTGCTCAACCAGACACTGAGGGACGCTCAGGCACCCAGCAACAACCGGGGCGGTACCAACCCGATGCAGGTGGGCCTGGGCGTGGCGGTGGCGGGAATCGACCTCTTGATGGGACAGGGGACACCCCAACCCACCGGAATCCCCTCTGATCTGGCGATCAACGGTGAAGGATTCTTCGCCGTCCAGGACTCCTCCGGAGCCACTTCGCTCACTCGCCTCGGTGCGTTCCGGTTGGATGCCGACGGCTACCTGGTACACGTTCCATCCGGCTCTCGCCTGCTGGGATGGACGGCGGACGGGGGTAAGGTCAACTCCAGCAGCACCCCTGCGGTGCTCAAAGTCGACATGGGACTTTTTCCGCCCCGGGCTACCACGACTGTTCACTTCGAGGGCAATCTGGATGCCCGCACTGCAGTCGGCAGCTCGCCTTCCATCCAGCCCAACGTACTCATCTACGATTCGCTGGGAAAATCCTACGAATTGTCTCTTGGCTTCAAGCGGGATTCGGCAACTACCTGGAGTGTTTCCTTGCAGTTGGACGGCAATCAGGTCACGCTGGGTACGCCGCCCGCTCTGACCTTTGACGCCGAAGGGAAACTTACCGGGAACCCACAACAGCCAGTGGATCTCGACCTGAATGGGGACGGGACATCCGAGACCATCACGCTGGATTTCACCGGTTTGACCCAGTACGCACAGCCGGACGACGTTTACGCCTCCAAGCAGGACGGTACTGCCGGTGGTCAACTGGAGGAGATCTCGGTCGATGCCAGCGGCCAGGTAATCGGACGCTTTAGCAACAACGAGATGCTGTTGCTGGGACAGATCGCGTTGGCCACGGTCACAAATCCTGCCGGGTTGGCCAAGGAAGGAAGCTCGCTGCTGCGGGTTAGTGCCAACTCAGGTCCATTGCGCTGGGGTACTGCTGCCAGTGGTAACCGGGGGCAGATCGAGTCCGGGATGCTTGAGATGTCCAACGTCGATCTGGCGCAGGAATTCGCCAACATGATCGTCGCCCAGCGGGGCTTCCAGGCTAACACCAGGGTGATTACGGCGACCGACGAGATACTGCAGGAGGTAATCAACCTGCGCCGTTAGGCAGGAGCAGGGTTGGTTTCGAGCACGGATGACGGCAATGGG
>JBLNBY010000130.1:0-4573 GCA_050260295.1 Bacteroidota bacterium | reverse complement strand
GGCCGATCCCCTCGCCGCCATGTTCAACCCCAGCACCTGGGTGCAAACCAGCCACGTGCTGGTGACGGCGTATCTGACCGTATCTTTCTTCATCGCCGGCTGGCTCGCCTGGCAGAGCCTGCGGCATCCCGACCGCGTCCCCCACCCGGTGCTGCGCAAGGGCTTAGCCCTGGCCCTGGTGATCGGCTTCATCTTCGCCGCCGGGGCAGCCCAGACCGGCCATCTCTCGGCCCAAACCCTGGCAACCCGTCAACCACTCAAGCTGGCCGCCATCGAGTCTCTGTTTGAAACGCAGGCCAACGCTCCGTTGACCATCGGCGGCTGGCCGGATCCCGAGACCGGCCGGGCCGTTGGCGGCATCGAAATACCGTCCCTGCTCAGCATACTGGTCTATGGACCGCTGGGAGCCGACGGTGTGGTCAGGGGCCTGCGGGAATGGCCGCAAGAGCTTTGGCCGCCGCTCATAATCCACCTCACCTTCGATACTATGGTGGGAATCGGGGTGCTGCTGCTCGTCATTCCGCTCATTTACTGGGGTGGTAACTGGTGGGTGCGCCGGCGGCAGAAGGTAGCGACGGTCAAAGGTGGCAAGAATGGCGTGGAACTGCCGCCCATGCTGCAGAACAAGTGGTTCAGGTGGCTTCTGGCCGTATCCGGTCCGCTTGCTTTCCTCGCCATGGAAAGCGGTTGGCTCACTACCGAGCTCGGCCGGCAGCCCTGGATGCTTTATGAGAAGCTGACGGTCGCCGCCGCGTTTACCACCGCCGACTACGTGCCGGCGCTCTTCTGGGTCATGCTGGTGGGATACGCCGTGATCATCACCGTCACCGTGCTCTTGCTGCGCCGGGTTCTCGCCCGTCATCATCTGGCCGCCGAGCTCGAAAGAGCCGGGCAGATGCGGGTACCGCTCGCCGGAGGCCCGGCAAGCCCAACCGGGGCTCGACAGCCCGGACAGTCGGGCCTTTCGACCAAAGCGTGAGAAGAGCACTCGTGAGACGAACGAACGTGAGGCGAGTATGGAGGCTCGGTTTGCTGCAGCGGACATAAGAAGGGGGAGAGAAAAAGTGGAAACAGCGTCGACCACTGCCGCCGTCGCCTATTGGGTGAGCGCGGCATTACTGCTCGTGTACGCGGTGGGCAGCAGCATCGAGTTTGGAGCAGGAGCCTTCTATGCCTGGACACGACTTACGGGCCGGGAAGAGAAGGCGAGAGCGGCGGTGATGCGGTTCATGAGCCCGCTCTGGGAGACGACGAACGTTTTTCTGATAACCTTCATGGTCAGCATGGTTGCCTTCTTCCCCGGCAGCCTGTCCTACCTCACGCGGGCCTTTTTCGTGGCGGGGGCAGCCGGGCTGCTCTTCCTCGTCCTGCGAGGAGTCTTCTTCACATACCTTTATTTGAACCGTCAGCAGACCGGACCCCTGTCAGCCCTCGCCTTTGGGCTCTCCGGGCTGCTTGCCCCCGCCTGCTTCTCCCTTTTCATCGCCATCCTGGCAGGAGCAGGCACGGCATCCGGGCAGGCGCTGATGAGTTCGGGCCTGGCTTGGGTCATACCGCTGCTGACCATCTTCTACTTGCTCGAGCTGGGGGGCTCTTTCCTCGCCTACTACACGGCACGGGAAGACAACGATGTGGAGTTGGCGAACTGGTTTGCCAGGGCTGCAGCTACCGTCAGCCCCATCGTTCTGGTCCTCTTCGGTCTCTTCCTGAGCCTGCTCAGCACGCAAGTTCCGCGGCAGTGGGAAGCACTGCGCACCTTCCCTGCCAGCCTCGTGGTAGTGGGCGCGGTACTGATGCTTGCCCTGGCCGCTCGCTGGCAGTGGCGGGGTGAACGGTACGGCACGTCCCTGACGCTGGCGCTATTCTCCTTCGCCCTGCTCTATGTCGTCGGGGCTGCCACCCACCTGCCCTACCTGGTGGAGGCCGGCACGGCCGCAGAGTCGATCACGGTCGATAAGGCACAGGTCAACAGCACCATGCGACGGGCCCTGCTGATCGCCCTGGTGACGGGCCTGGCTTTGATCTTGCCCATGCTGATCTGGCTCTACCGGGTATTCCTGTTCCACCCGGTCAACCACTCGCCCGATCGTTCGTCGTGATGATAGCAACAGCTCACTAACGCTCCCCGCTAGTTCTTGCCGAGGTATTCGTGTATCTGCTCCGCCAGTGAGCGGGATATTCCCGGGACGGCGGCGAGTTCCTCGACCGAAGCCCGGCGTACCCCGGCCACCGAGCCGAACGCCCGTAGCAACGCCTTCTTGCGCGCCGGGCCGATACCGGGCACATCATCCAGAGCCGAGGCGAGAGTACGTTCGCCTCGGAGTTTGCGGTGGAAGGTGATGCCAAAACGGTGCGCCTCATCCCGTACCCTCTGCAGCAAATGGAGTGCGGGGGAATGATGGGGCAGCACGATTGGCTCCGTGTCGTCTGGCGTGAAGATCCACTCGTTCTCCTTGGCCAGACCGATTACCGGCAGGTCACCCAGCCCCAGGTTGCGCAGCACCTCGACCGCTGCCCCCAGCTGGCCCTGACCGCCGTCGATCACCACCAGGTCGGGCAGGCGGGCAAAACGGGAGGCGGGCGTCTTGTCCTTGGATTTGCCCTTGGCGCTGGCCCTGGCACTCTTCCTGCTGCCAACCACAGGCTCACCCCGTTCGCCTTCCTCGGCCGGCAGCCAGGTGGGCGGTCGCTTCTCCACCGTGTGCAGGAGGCCTTGGCCCTTCAGCTCGGCCCGCTCGGCGAGCCCGTGACGGAACCGTCTTTCGATCACTTCCGCCATCATGGCGAAGTCGTTGGGGCCGGGCGTGCGCATCTTGAACTTACGGTACTCCTTGTTTGCCGGTTCACCGCCTTCGAGCACCACCATGGCAGCCACCGGTTCACGCTCGTGAAAGTTGGAGATGTCGTAGCACTCGATCCGCCAGGGTAGTCCCGGCAACCCCAGAACCCGGGCCAGCTCTTCCATACCCGCCTGATTGGCTGCCTCCCGGCGGCTCGCGGCCTGCAGATGCTCCTGCAGCACCTCGGCTGCATTCTCCCGGGCCAAACGGACCAGACCGCCCCGCTCACCGCGCTGAGGCGCACTGAGCCGCACCTGTCGCGCTGTCCGACCAGCCGCCGCGCGCCTGGATGCTCGTCTCGCGTCCCCTTCCTCTGGGGTGTAGTCGGGGCTCGAACGGGCGACCGTGGGCACCCGATCCAGATCTGCATCCGCCTCCGGCGCCGCCTGGAGGAGCTCATGCCGGCGGCTATTGAGCCAACCAAGGAGCAGTTGCTCCTGGTCGTGGCGGAGCGCCCGCGGCAACCAGATCTCGTCGGGGATGAAGCCGGCTTCCGCATAGTAGCTGCTCAGGAAGGCCTCGAGAATCTCCTGCTCGCCGGCTTGGTCTTCGGCCATGGCCTGGCGGTCCTGGCCATCGCCGTCGCTTTCGCCCTGGTACACACCCTGGGCTTCGTCTATACTTTGGGTTTCGTCTATGCCCTGGTCTTGGCCTGTCACCTGGTCAACACCCGCGGGTTGGCGCTCGCCTCGCCCCTGGGCTCCGGCTGTGCCCTCGTCCTTACCATCACCCGGGCCGGCTCCCCGGGCTCCGGCCAGCTCAGGGTCTCTCTCTATACTCTCGCCGTCGCCCGCCTCTCCAGGCTCAGCAGCCAGGCCCTGGACCCGGGCAAAGGCAGTACCTGTCCCATCAACCGTACTGCCAGTCGCAGCAACCGTACTCGCATCTACCATACTATCGGCCGTATCGAGGAAGAAAGTCTCTCGCCCCACCAGTTTGCCGTCACGGACGAAAAGAACGGCTATGCAGGCGAGAGCGTACCGCGAGTCATGGGCAAGCCCAATGACGTCCACATCCCCCAGGCGGGTCGAGATGACCTTCTGCCGCTCGACCACCCTCTCGATCGCCTGCAGTACATCCCGAAGGCGAGCAGCCCGTTCAAAATCGAGACGGGCGGACGCCTCCCGCATGCGCTGGCGCAGCTCTCCTACCAGCTTCTCCTGACGCCCTTCCAGGAAGAGGCAGACTTCGTCGATGATCTGCCGGTACTCCGCCGGGGTCGTCAGACCGTCCACACACGGACCCGGGCAGCGGCCAATGTGGTAGAGCAGGCACGGGCGTCGTAACCGCTGGCCCTTGTCGATGTCCAGCTGGCAGGTGCGGACGGGAAAGAGTTTGCGCAGGAATTGGAGCGTCTCCCGTACGGCCGTCGAGTTCGTGTACGGCCCGAAATAGCGAGCCCCATCTGAACGGGGACGGCGAACGACCATGATGCGGGGGTAGGTCTCATTCACCGTAACCTTGAGGTAGGGGTAGGCCTTGTCGTCCCGCAGCTTGACGTTATACCACGGGCGGTGCAGTTTGATCAGGTTCGACTCCAGGATGAGCGCCTCGGCCTCGGAGTCCGTGACGATCCACTCGATACCGGCTACCTGGCGCGCCATGTGTTCAACCTTTGTACCAGCGTGGCGGCCGCGCTGGAAGTAGGAACGTGCCCGCCGGCGCAGCGAGACCGCCTTGCCGACGTAGATCACCTTCCCCTCCCGGTCTTTCATCAGGTAGACGCCGGGACG
>JBLNBY010000129.1:0-4463 GCA_050260295.1 Bacteroidota bacterium | reverse complement strand
TACGGGGTCAGTGCTGCTGGCGGTACTGGCGACGCCGGGCGGCGAGAGCTGGGTCACCCAGCGCCAGGCGTAATAGGAACTCGACAGCCAGGCGGACAGGGCATCCCGATCAGCCGCTGCGAGCCTTCCCGTGGCGGGGTCGAGCTGCATTTGGGTGCGGATCACCCGGACCCAGACACCCGTCCCCGATCCCGCATTGGTTCCCGCACCTGCATCGGCCGCCCGAATCGCCCGAAACTCCCGCCAGGCAGTCTCCCCGGTCGCCGCTGCGCCCGGCGCCCCTGGCTCGTGCCCGACCGCCTGCCACTTGTCAGGCAGAAGCAGTTCAAAACCCAACTCGGCGTCTATGTAGGGGCGAGTCGGCCCGGAGGCTACCGCCCCCGGCAACGCAGGTAGAGAAGGTGCGGCGGAAACCCAGACACTCCAGCCCAGCGCCAATAGCAAAACCAGTAGAACACTTGCAACCCCGTGCTTGCACACGCACAACTCTCCCAACCTGGCAGCCCTGTGCGGCAAGCATTCGGCACACTCACGAAATCTTCCTTCCGGCGAGAAATCGCACCGGCCCTGGCAGGAAAACGTTCACCACGTCACTAATACATGGCGCTTAGACGGACCGGCCAGGTCTGAGACCTAGCCTGGTCACAATGGCTCTCCGTGGAGGGGTTTTACTGTGTCCATTCGTAGCGACGGCAAAGTACGGATAGGGATCATCGGCGCTGGAAACATCGCCCAAAACGCTCACATTCCCGCCTATCTGCACCAGCCCGACGTCGAGCTCGTGGCTGTCTGCGACATCAAGGCGGACCGGGCGGAGGAAGTGGCCCGCCGGTACAACATCAAGCACGTCTTCACCGACTTCAACGAGATGGTGAAGCTGCCCGAGTTGGATGCGGTCAGCGTTTGCACCTGGAACAACTCCCACGCGGCTGCCACCATCGCCGCCCTGGAGGCCGGTAAGCACGTACTCTGTGAAAAGCCCATGGCGATGAACGTCGCCGAGGCCGAGGCCATGCGGGATGCCGCCCGCCGCACGGGCAACGTGCTGCAGATCGGTTTCGTCAACCGCTACCGCACCGAGGCACAAGTGATGAAGGAGATGGCCGCCGCCGGCAAGTTCGGCGAGATCTATTTCGGCAAGGCCACCATCCTGCGCCGGCGCGGCACGCCTCTTGGGTGGTTCACCGATCCGGCCAAGTCGGGCGGAGGTCCGGTAATCGACATCGGCGTTCACATCATTGATCTCACCCGTTATCTCATGGGCAACCACGAGCCGGTACGGGTGAGCGCCGGTGTCTTCGCCAAGCTCGGTGACTACAAAACCAAGGCGGTCAGCCGCTGGAAGGCGTTCGACACCGACAATCTCGTCTTCGGGGTCGAGGACCTTGCCGGCGGTGTGATCCATTTCGCCAACGGCGCCAGCATGGTATTCGACGTCAGCTGGGCTGCCAACATCAAGGAAGTGCCCCTCCTCAGCCAGGTCTTCGGGACCAAAGCGGGCTTCAACCTCGACCCCTTCACCATCTACACCGAGGATGAAGGGTATCTCGTCGATTTGACACCGGTCGTCGACCGCGGCAACATATGGGATGCCCAGATCCGCCACTTCCTCACCTGCATCAAGACCGGGCAGACCCCGCTCGCCAGCGCCGACGACGGTGTGGCCGTTCAGAAGATTCTCAACGGCATCTATGACTCGGCCCGTCTCGGCAAGGAAGTGACGCTGTAATCGGGGTGGGCTGATACCACCCATAGTAACGCTGCAACACTACCGAATGCTGCAGTAACGCTGCAGGAAGTTGCAGTCACGCTGCAGGATGCTGCGGACAATAGGAAGTGACGACTCACTGGCCCGGGCTCTAACCGAGGGAGAAGGGATGGCCTCAGCGCCCCCAGCGGCCTCAACGGCCACGGCTCAACCCTTGGTTTGGCCCGGGTCTTGGGTCTGCAGTGCCCGCCCGGGTCTACACCAGGCTCGTCCCAGGCTCGTCCCAGACTCGCCCCAGGCGCACACCAGGCTCGCCCACAGCAAACCCCCGTCATGGCGCAGCCATTGGCCAAAACTGCCCGGCCACTTATTGGGCGCTCAGCCGGATCTTGGGCCATGCCCTGGCGCTGGTGCCGAGTTCCGCCCCTAGCTCCAGCAGGGGGGGTCCAGACTCTTCCATCGCCTCATCCACCGCCTCATCCAGCGCCTTTCACACTGCCCACGACAGCCAGGTATAAGCCGGAATCGACGCGGGTCTTGGGTTGCTTTTTTGCAACACATGGGTGATTCGGAGGGTTGCATTGTTGCAACCTTCCCGCTCACCTTATCTCGCAACGCCTGCCAACCTCCCCCACCTCACCCTGGCGTCAGCCAAACCTGGATCACCTTGCTTCTCCTAGCAGGTCTCCGGCTAAATAAAACCAGTTCCCACTTCGATCACCGGCTCTCTACCCCTCTCGACCCCGGGCCGTGACCCTCTGGGAAGCCCGACCGTTGCATTTATGCAACCTAGCGATCCCAACCAATGTTGCAAAACTGCAACCATTACATCTCAATGTGGGTTATTTGATTTACCTCGTGGCTAGCAGAGAAGAGAAGAGAAGAGAAGAGAAGAGAAGAGAAGAGAAGAGAAGAGAAGAGAGGTGACGAACGCTCAACCTGGCAACTTGGCGCATCCATGATCTCTTTCTTACCAATTGTGTATGGCCATGGGCCATGGCCATGCCAGCAGTTCCGGCCCGGATAGCGGGACAAGAGGGACCCCGTATGAGGTCCAAAGTCCGGTGCCCGGCATTTGACACGGGCTACCGGGGTGGCTCGGAGACGTACGGATTGTCCTTCCAGAGAAACCGCCACGGGCGCTTGGCCCACTCGCCTGCATAGTCCACGCCGATCCTGGTCGTGGCCACGATCTCGTCCGACCCCGGCAACTCATCCCCAGGCAGGATGCAAAAGGGTGGGCGGCATAGATCCCAGCCGTTCCGGCTGCGGTCGAGGGCAAAGGCAGCGGCCAGCCGGCCCGGCCCTGAGGCCAATAGCCACCGGGCGCGCCGCCCGGAAGCGGTGTCTGGCAGGGGCAGCGGCCACTCCAGCCGCCGCCGGCGGGCCATCAGCTCGAGCCCAGCAATGGGTTCCACCGCCCGCAGCAACACCGCCTGGGGCAGCCCCGGCCCGGCTGCCACAACGTTGACGCAGTAGTACATGCCGTAGATGAAATAGATGTACGCATGTCCGGCCGGACCGTACATCACCTCGTTGCGGGGGGTGCGCAGGCCGCGGCGGGCGTGGCTCGCTAGATCGCCTGGGCCGCAATATGCTTCCGTTTCGACGACCCTGCCAGCAAGCAGTCCCTCCTGCGTCTGATGAACCAAGATCTGGCCGATCAAAGCACGGGCGAGCGTAACCGCATCCCGTTCATAGAAGGAACGGGGCAGCGGCTCGACCCCTGCCGGCCATCGCCATTCCCATTCACCCGCCACCTGTACCTGCTGCTGCTCCTGATCCTGATCCTGCACCTCTTCCCGCACTCCCCTTCCCCATCGCCCAACTCGCCCGTACCCGGAATTGGTTTTCAATCCGCCTCCGTCGGCAGGAACAACGTTCCTAACGTAGTAGCAGTAGGAAGAAACGAGATGACCGCACTCATGATCAGTATATCTATGTCAATGCAGGAGGGAGAGTCTTATGAATCACCGGCTTCGGCAAGTTGGCACCGCCCTCGGCTTCCCTGCCCTGGTTACCTCGCTCCTGTTCGTCAGTGCGTGGGGGCTGACGTCCCCCGTGCAGGCCGCCTCATCCCGCATCACGCTACGCTTTGCCGAGTACCCCCGCCCCTTTGAAAACGAGATGCTGGCCGAGCTGATCCCGCTCTTCGAGAAACAGAACCCCGATATCAAGATCGTCTATGAACCCATTATCGATCCTGTAAAGATGACCACCAGCATGGTGGGAGGTACTGCTCCCGACATCGTCTGCTGGTGGAGCCCGGACCTCCATTTCTGGGCCAAACAAGGCTTGCTCCTGGACCTCAACCCCTACATCCAGAAGGGGATCTTCGCCGACGACATCAAAGACATGGCTCCCGGACAGGTACGCGGCTTCCAGGTGGATGGCATCCAGTACGCCCTGCCGCAATACCTGGGTACGGTGGCCATGTACTACAACCAGGATGCGGTGGAACGTGCCGGAGCGCTCGAGCCGTCCGACGACATGGACTGGGACGATTTCCGCACCCTGGCACAGAAGCTCACCGTGAAGCAGGGCGATAAGGTCAAGCAGTGGGGCTTTTACATCTTCTACGAGATTGACCGGGTGGCCTACTGGGTCCGGCAAAACGGCGGCGAGGTGATGTCTGCCAACGACGATACCGTCGCCCTGCTCGACCAGCCGGCCGCCATAAATGCCATCCAGTACTGGGCAGATTTCATCCACCGCTGGAAAGTCTCCCCCACCTCCGCCCAGATCGCTGGCCAGA
>JBLNBY010000128.1:0-4966 GCA_050260295.1 Bacteroidota bacterium | reverse complement strand
GCTGCCTTCAAGCGGGCCTGGGAAGTTCTCGACATCAGTTACGACCGCTTCATCCGGACGACCGATACCGACCACGTGTCAACGGTACAAGACATAGTCCGGCGAATCCACGATAACGGCTACATATATCAAGGAAAATACGCCGGTTGGTACTGCGTTTCATGTGAACGCTTCCTAAACGAAAGTGATCTGGTTGATGGACGCTGTCCTGTTCACCCGACTCGTAATGTGGAGTGGGTGGAAGAGAAAAACTACTACTTCGCCCTATCAAAGTTCCGGGAACGGTTACTTAAGCATATTCAGGAACATCCGGAGTTTGTTCAGCCGGAGACGCGCCGCAACGAGGTATTGAACCGCATCCAGGAAGGGCTGCAAGACGTCAGTATCAGCCGTTCCACGGTGGAGTGGGGAATTCCACTGCCGATCGACGAGGGTCAGGTTGTTTATGTTTGGTTCGACGCTCTGATCAATTACGTCAGTGGCGCTGGCTATGTCGATCGGGAGCGGTTTGGCTATTGGTGGCCGGCGGATTTGCATATCGTCGGTAAAGATATTACCTGGTTCCATTGTGTGATCTGGCCGGCGATTCTGATGGCCGCCGGCCTTCCGTTGCCTAAGACTGTTTTTGGCCACGGTTTCATCAATGTTCAAGGCGCACGGCTTAGCAAGTCGGCCGGCTTGGTTGTAGATCCGATCAAGTTGGCGGAAGAATACGGCCCAGATGTGGTCAGGTATTACTTGATGCGGGAAGTCTCCTTCGGCAAGGACGGCGACTTCAGCATCCCCAGTTTGCGGGAAAGGTATAACGCCGATTTGGCCAATGACCTGGGGAATCTGCTCAACCGGACGCTGGCGATGATCGAGCGCTTCCTCGGCGGGGTGGTGCGGCGGCGGGACGTGCAGGGTGTTGGCATTGGCGATGCCCGGGACGAGGCGCTGGTGCGTACGGCGGAAGCGGTCGTGCGGACCTACCGGGAGCGGATGGAGGCACTGGATCTGTCCGAGGCCCTGGCGGTGGTCTGGACCATCGTCGACGACGCCAACAAGTACATCGACGAGAAGACGCCGTGGGCGCTGGCGAAAGATACGGCACGGCGAGAGCAGTTGGAACTGGTGATGTACAACCTGGCCGAGGCTCTACGGGTGGTGGCGGTACTGGTCAGCCCCTTCATCCCGCGGGCGGCCAGGGGAATCTGGCAGCAGCTGGGGCTGGAAGGGACGCCGGGCGCGGCGACACCGGGCGAGGCCGGGTTGGAGAGCTGCCGCCAGTGGGGGTGGCTCCCCGACGGTACGCAGGTGAAGAAGGGAGCGCCGCTCTTTCCCCGGCTGGAACTGGATGAAGCCAAGGAGGCTACGGACGTGGAGGCCGAGAAGGCGAAGGAAGTTCAGACGCAGGCTGCACCTGCTCCTGCTTCGGCGGCGGGGGCAGCAACTGCGCCGGCGTCGGCGCCGGCGGTTCAGCCGGCTTCGGCTGCGGGCGCGTCGGAGAAGACAATATCGGAGAAGAGCGCAGGGGATACCGGTCTGATTGGCATTGACGAATTTGCCCGGGTCGAGTTGCGGGTGGCGCGGGTGCTGGTAGCGGAGAAAGTGGCCGGAGCAGACAAGCTTTTGCGATTGGAGATCGACCTTGGCGGTGAAAAGCGGCAGATCGTCGCCGGGATCGCCAAGTTCTACACCCCGGAGGAATTGGTCGGGAAGGAGATCGTGGTGGTGGCCAACCTGAAGCCGGCCAAGCTGCGGGGGATCGTATCCCAGGGCATGTTGCTGGCCGCTACCTCGGTGGACGGGCAAAGCCTGGCGCTACTGACCCCCGAGCGGCCCGTCGGCCCGGGGGCGAAGGTGAAGTAAAGGTGAATTAAGGTAAAGTAGAGTAAGGATAGGTTTTGCGGCGAGCTGACCAGAGATGCCACGTGGGTGGGGCATGGGCGCTGGTGCGGCGCGGGTGCTACGAGGGTGCTGTGCAGGTGTTGCTACGTGGGTGTTACACCTGCGCCCTGTATATGTCACTCGGGTGCTACAACGAGATGCTTTTTGTCACATGGGTGCGACACTTATCGATTCGCGTAACACCCGCGCTCCAACTGATCCTCGCGCTGTGTCGCATGTGCGTTCCAATTTCGACGATCGCGGGACGCCGCTGGGCCCGGGCGTATCACCGGTGCGACAACTTCCCCTTCATCCCTGTCGCACCGGTGCTTCACGGTGGCGGTCGGAGACCGGGTTGTCACATGGGTGTGACATGGCTGGGTAAGGGAGAGACACACTGATGCTACGCACCTCAGGTAAACGCGGGGTCGGTCGGTGAAGCGGCTGGTCACGATGTCCTGGGCGCAGCAGATCGCCCGCGACGCAGCGAAGATCCGCAGCTCCTCTCCTCCACTGTACCAGTCTCGCCGGTTGGCGATCGTTGGTCTTTTTCCGGATGCTTTTCGTATTGAGCAAGGTAGTGCTATCCTGACAGTATGGAAAGTCATAGCTACGACGGATCAAACAACCAGCGTCCTTTGCGTGCCATTATCCTGGGCGGCAAGACAAGGGATTTCCATCAGTTCGAGATCATGGGGCCGCTCATGAAGGAAGCTTTGGAGCAAAAGGGCCTCTGCGTCGAACTGACCGAGGACAGAGACATACTCCTTGAGCATAACCTGGCGAAGTACGACGTTTTGGTCATCTACACCACCGGGGATCATCTGAATCAGGACCAGGTGGCGGGTTTGGTACGGGTGGTGGCTGCAGGCAAGGGTGTGGTCGGTCTGCACGGGGCGACGGCATCGTTCAAGGAGAACCACGAGTACGTGGCGCTGATGGGCGGCAAGTTCATCGGACATCCCCCGATACAGCATCTCAACATCCACGTGGCCGATGCACAGCACCCGATCACCGCAGGTATCGAGAACTTCAGTGTATTGGATGAACTGTATCTGATCGATTGTGACCCGACCACTTTCCGGGTGCTGCTCTACTGTGAGCATGAGGGAAAACGCGTGCCGGTGGCCTGGGTGCGACCTTTCGGCAAAGGGCGGGTCTTCTACTTGTCACTCGGGCACGGGCCAAAGACCCACACGCACCCCATCTATCAGGAGCTGGTCTACCGGGGGATCAGGTGGGCAGCGGCGTCCGGGGCGCAGTAGGGTGAAGCAGTCAACCGATACCTGGACTAGGACTGGACTAGGAGGCGACACGATGGAGTTTAACCCTGGTGGCAACGCCGGACGAAGTGCCGGCATCGGAGCGCCCAAGCGGCTGTATCGTAAGCGTGAGGGTGAGATGCTCGGGGGTGTAGCGGCAGGGCTTGCCGACTACTTCCAATTGGATGTCTCATTGGTTCGGCTTATTATCATAGTCCTGACAGTCCTCACCGGGGGTGCGGGCATAGTTGCCTATATCCTGGCATGGATAGTCATCCCGGAGGAGCCGCGGGAGACGGCAGGTGCAGGGGCAGGGGTGGGCGCAGGCACATACGCGGGAAGCCAACCTTTTGCGGGAGAAGCGAGCGCCGGCGTCCCGGCCGAACCGCAGCCGGATCCGGATGTAGCAGATGGCGGTGAAGATACGGAAGGCACGGCATACCACCGTCACATCCTTCGACGGCGCCAGTTTCTGGGCTGGGCTCTCGTTATCGTCGGTATCTGGGCACTGATCGACCGCTTCTTCCCCTGGTTCCGGTGGGATCTCTTCTGGCCGCTGGGTTTGATTTTGGTCGGCGTGGCACTTGTGTTGCGGACCAACCGGGATCATGAATAACGCCCAAAGAGGGGGGAGCGGTAGCCATGCGAGGTGAACGGTGGTTCGGCCTTATTCTCATAATCGCCGGTGTCTACCTTCTCGGGGCGGTGCGACACTGGTGGGCCTGGTTCGACTTTGACTACTGGCTCGGATTGGCTTTTGACTACTGGCCGATCTGGCTGATCCTGGCTGGCGGTTTGATCCTGCTCTCCCCGCGTTTATCGTTCAGACTGGTCTTGGGCCTGATTCTGGGCCTTATCATACTGCTATTCCTGCTCTCTCTGCCGGTCGGTTACGTTGTCCGTCGGGAAGAGTCAATCTCCAGCCGTCTCCACCAGTTTGAGACCACGCTGGTATACCCGCAGCCCCCCGCCGCGGGAGAAACGGTGCAGGTAGAGCTGGACGTGGCCGCCGGCGCGGTAGACTGGGAGATCGGCACTCTTGCAGACACAGCAACCTCCGGGAAGAACCTGCTACGTGCTTACCTTGAGTACTGGTGGGCCGAGCCCCGGGTCGAGTTGGACACGCTTCGTCGCGGTGGGAACCGTGCCTACAAGATTGAAGTCAAGCAGGGACGTGAAGGCGTTGACTTTGGTATGTTTCGGGGACGAGGAGCCCGCTGGCAGCTGGATCTCTCCCCGACCGCGGTTTGGGCCATAGAAGCGGATACGGGTGCTTCCCGTTGTGACTGGGACCTCAGCGACCTGCGCCTGGCCAGCTTGGACGTGGGAGCGGGGGCGGGCGATGTGGAGATAACCCTGCCCGGTACGGCAGCTTGGTCGGCCATGAATACCAGCCTTCCGGGTGAACCGATTCCGGTAAGTCTCGAGGCAGGGGCGGCGTCCGTGACCATAAGGGTTCCCGAGGACGCAGGTATCGAGGTGTACCTCGACACGGCCCTGGCCAGTCATAACCTGACCGATGAGGGATTAGTCAAGGAGAGTAACGGGCGTTTCGTTACCGAGAACTTCGAGACTGCCCGGCTGCGTTACTCATTGGAGGCCGATCTGGGAGTGGCGCGCTTCGAATTGGAAAGAGTGCCTGGTGACGGTGTCGTACCCGAATCGGCCTCGGCATGAAGCCGGTTTCGTCAGCCAAGACTCTTGGAATTCCAGGGTGAACGGCAGTATGACAGACATGACGGACTCGCATGATCCAACAATGATCGGAGCAGTGGGCAAGCCTGCTGCTTCCCGGCCGCGCATCGGATGGATCGGTCTGGGGATCATGGGACGGC
>JBLNBY010000127.1:0-8004 GCA_050260295.1 Bacteroidota bacterium | reverse complement strand
AGTTCTCATTGCGGGGTTGCGGGTGCGCGGGGTCGTTGTGGGGTTCAATTTCACTTATGGGCGGCGGGCGGAGGGCAGTGCGTCCTGCCTCAGGCAACAAGGGACGGACCGGGGTCTGCGGGTCGAAGTCGTCAGCCCGGTCAGTGTGAATGGATGGAATGTGTCCAGTTCGGCCATTCGCCAGTTGCTGGGGCAGGGCAACGTGGAGGAGGCAGCCCTGCTGCTGGGCCGTCCCTATACCGTTTATGGGCACGTAGTCCCGGGAGATAGGCGGGGTCGAGAGCTCGGGATTCCCACTGCCAACCTGGCATTGCCGGACGAGAAGCTCCTTCCGGCCGACGGAGTCTATGCAGGGCGTGCCAGTATCTTTACCGGGCAGACAGCGAGGGTGAGCGGTTGGCCGGCAGTGATGTCCATCAGTGACAAACCCACATTTCGTGCTCACGTTGGCACGGGTGCAGCGGATACCGTGCCGCGTGTGCTGGAAGTTCACCTGCTCGACTTTGACGGGGACGTTTACGGCCAGAACCTGCAAGTCTCTTTCGACAGGTATCTGCGGCCGATTCTGCGTTTCCCCGACGTGGACTCCTTGAAAGCCCGTATGCTTGCGGACATCGATGAGGCGAGAGAGGTGAACAAGCGTTTACACCCTCGGGATCGTATGGTAGAATAAAATCTGGCCTGGTCTAAGTTGGTATCAGACCGGGCTAAACCGCCGGCCCGGCCGGGCTAAGCTCGAGCTGGGCGGTTGGCGATTGGAGGTAGCAGAAATAAGATGGCATTGGACAAGGACCAGAAATCAGAGTTGATCCAGGAGTTTCAGACCCACCCGGGCGATACGGGCTCTCCGGAAGTGCAGATCGCCATCCTTACCCACCGTATCAACCAGCTCACGGAGCACCTGCGGGTTCACCGCAAGGACCACCATTCCCGGCGCGGGCTATACAAGATGATCGGGCAGCGCCGCGGCCTTCTCAATTACCTGCGGGAAAAGGATGTCGAACGGTACCGGGTTGTGATTGACCGCCTCGGGCTGCGCCACTAAATCGTCAGAGAGCGGGGGAGCCCGCTCTCTTCCTTTTGTCCTTTTGTCCAGCACCCGCCCTTGCCAACCCGGGGTTTGCCGGGCAAATCGCGCAAAGTAAGAGTAACGAAAAGGGAATACGGTTGGTTTACAGGAGGGAACTAGACGCGATGGAAGTTTTCACTATGGACCTGGGCGGACGACCCCTGCGCCTGGAAGTGGGGCAGTTGGCCCAGCAGGCTAATGGGTCAGTGCTGGTCCGCTACGGGGAGACGGTGGTGCTGGTCACCGCCACTATGTCCAAGGAACCACGGGAGGGAATCGACTTCTTTCCCCTGGTTGTTGATTACGAGGAGCGGATGTACTCGGTAGGCAAGATACCGGGCGGATGGGGACGGCGTGAGGGGAAGCCAGGAGAAGCGGCAGTCCTCCACGCCCGGGAAATCGACCGGCCCATTCGTCCGCTCTTCCCGGATGGATTCCGCCATGATGTCCAGGTAATCGCGACGGTTTTATCCGTCGATCAGGACAACGACCCCGATATTGCCGCCATGATCGGCGCGTCGGCGGCGCTCTCCATTTCGGAAATACCGTTTCAGGGACCAATCGGCGGTATCCGTGTCGGGCTGGTAAATGGTGCTACCGTTGTGATGCCGGATTTCGCCACCCGCCAACAGAGTGCACTCAACCTGGTGGTCGCCGGGACGAAATACGCGATCATGATGGTGGAGGCCGGGTCGAACGAGGTTTCCGAAGCCCAGATGTTGGAGGCCATCCTTACCGGCCACCGGGAGATCCAGCGGATCGTTGCCCTCATCGAGGAGATGCAGCAGAAGGTAGGCAAGCCCAAATTCCAGCCGGAAATCCCGCAGATCGATCCCGCACTCGAGCAGTCGGTGCGCGATTTCGCCCGTGAAAAGGTCTTGCAGGCGCTGACGGCCGAAAACAAGCAATCGCGGGAGGATGAGCTCGATCGTGTCCATGAGGAGACCCTGACGCATTTCCAGGAGATCCTGGGAGAGGAAGCTTTCCTGGAAAAGGTCAAGGATGTCGAAAAGGTGTTGGACAAGCTCATCAAGGATGAGGTACGCCGCGCGATTACCCAGGAAGGCAAGCGCGTGGACGGCCGCAAACTGGATGAGATCCGCCCGATCTCCTGCCAGGTGGGCCTTTTGCCCCGGGTTCATGGGTCAGGACTGTTTACACGCGGCCAAACACAGGTACTCACGGCCTGCACCCTGGGGCTGAAGTCGGATGAGCAACTCCTCGACGACCTGCGCACGGAGGACCGCAAGCGTTACATTCACCACTATAATTTCCCGCCTTACAGTGTAGGCGAGGTTCGTCCGCTACGTGCCCCTGGACGGCGTGAGATTGGCCACGGGGCGCTGGCAGAGCGCGCGCTGCTGCCTGTCATTCCGCCCGAAGAAGAGTTTCCCTACACGATCCGCCTGGTGTCGGAAGTCCTGGAATCGAACGGCTCGACCTCCCAGGCCAGTGTTTGTGGCAGCACGTTGGCGTTGATGGATGCGGGCGTACCGATCCGCAAACCGGTCGCCGGGATCGCCATGGGTCTGGTCAAGTATGAGGACAGGTTTGCAGTTCTGACCGACATCCAGGGTATCGAGGATGCCCTTGGCGACATGGACTTCAAGGTGGCCGGCACCCGGGACGGGATTACGGCCATCCAGATGGATATCAAGATCGGAGGGGTAACTTCCGAGATCCTTGCCCAGGCGTTGGAGCAGGCCCGGGCGGCCCGCCTCTTCATTTTGGACAAGATGCTGGCGGTCATTCCCGCTCCGCGTCCCAACCTCTCACCGTATGCCCCGCGCATCATCCAGATGGAGATACCGGTCGACAAGATCCGCGATGTCATCGGCCCGGGCGGCAAGGTTATCCGGGGTATCATCGAGCAGACCGGTGTCGAAATAGATGTCGAGGACGATGGTCGTGTTTTCATTGCCTCGATCGACGAAGAGGCTGGCCAGCGGGCCCGCGAAATGATCGCCAACCTGGTGCGCGACGTGGAAGTCGGGCAGGTCTACAAAGGGAAAGTCCGGCGCACCACCAACTTCGGCGCGTTCGTGGAGATACTACCGGGTAAAGAAGGGCTCGTGCACATCTCCGAACTGGCACGGGAACGAGTGGGACGGGTCGAGGACGTAGTGAACGTCGGCGATGAGGTCATGGTCAAGGTGACCGAGATCGACAAGCTCGGCCGCATCAACCTGTCCCGCAAGGAGCTCCTGCCGTCCTCCGACGACGAGGGGCAGGGGAGACGGGATGAGAGGCGGCAGGGCTCGGGACATCCCGTCCGTTCCGGTGCGGGTGGCACGGGCGACGGCAAGGCCCGGCGGCATTGAGCGCCGCAATTGAAAAGCAGGCAGGCTGTGGCGGATGGCGTTGATACAGACCCGGAAGGGCCGGGTCAAAGCAGTGAGACGGTTGAACCCCGGTGTGGATGAGCTTTTGGTAGAAATGGAAGCTGGCCCCGGGACGGAAGCCAAGGCACTGCTTTATCCCGATCTGACCGGTCCTGCCCGGGTGGGCGATCAAGTCTTGCTCAACACCACCGCCGTTCACCTCGGCCTGGGTACTGGCGGTTACCATTTCGTGATGGCCGTAGACAAAGGATCCGAGTTGGACCTTTCCGGCCCAGGCCACATCATGAAACTGCGCTACACGCCCTGGCAGATCCGGGTACTGGCTGCCGAGGAACCGGATAGTCCCCACCACGAGCACCTCCGTAACGCCGACAGTCTGGGTGGACGACCCGTCATCGCCCTGGGGCTGCATAGCCAGCTAGCTCCCGCGGCCCTCGCCTTCAAGTTGGAGGCAGGGCCGTCGGCGCGGCTTGCCTATTGCATGACCGACGGGGCAGCGTTGCCGCTCGTTTTCAGTCAGCAGGTCCAGCGGTTGAGGCAGGAAGGGTTGCTGGATCTTACCGTCACGATTGGGCACGCGTTCGGTGGCGACCTGGAGGCCGTCAACGTCTGGAGCGGCCTACTGGCCGCCGTTCACGCCGGGCAGGCGGACGCCGTCATCGTCGGGATGGGACCGGGCGTGGTCGGAACCGATACGCGGTGGGGCACCACGGCTCTGGAGCAGGCCCAGTTGCTCGACGCCGTCGACAGGTTGGAGGGTCGTCCCATTGCGGTCTTGCGCCTGTCGTCCGCCGATCCCCGTCCGCGTCACCGGGGAGTGAGCCACCACAGCCTCACCTCTCTGGGCCGTCTCACCTATGCCACCTGCGATATACCGCTTCCCGTCCTACCTCAGGACGAACTGAGCCGTCTGGTCGATCGGCAACTGGCCGATAGCCAGATCAGCCGCCGGCATCGGATCGTCCATCTCGATCCGCGCCAGGTGCTGGACGAAGCGGCCCGGCGTAACATACAATTCAGCAGCATGGGCCGGGGAGTTGCCGAGGATCCGCTGCCATTCCTCGCTGCCGCTGCTGCCGGGCTGTATGCTGCCCATCTTATCCGATAAGCAATATAGGACCCCAATGAGGCCAAGCAACCGATACATTGACGCGTGGGTGGGATCGTGCGATGGGGGCAACGACTGCCACCTCAAATACAGAAGTAACTCGCATCTTGCTGGTGCGTCACGGAACGACCAGCTGGAACGAGGAACGCCGCTATCAGGGCCACCAAGATCCTGAGCTCAACCCGCGCGGTCGGGAACAGGCGCGACGCTTGGGTGTCTTCCTGGCCGGTAATGGGCTGGCGGCTTTGGGCGTGGGTGATATCCATGCCATATATAGCAGCGACCTGCGGCGGGCGCGGGCGACCGCCGAGTTGGTCGGCGACTCGCTCGGAAGCATTCCCGTTCAACTGAGCTCGAACCTGCGGGAGATGAACTTTGGCCGCTGGGAGGGGCTGACCTCCGGCGAGATAAGCAGGCTCTTCCCGGATGAATGGAAAGCCTGGCTGGAGACCCCGCTGCAGGCCCGTCCAGGTTCCGGTGAAAGCCTGGTCGAGTTGCAGGAGCGAATGCTCGCAGCACTGCGTGACATCGCCGCGACCCATGCGGGTGAGGCGGTGCTGGTCGTCTCCCACGGCGGTGCGATCAAGGCGGCTATTTGTGGCATCCTCCACCTCGACTTGCGAGAACGTTTTCGGTTCTACCTCGATAACTGCTCTGTCTCCGTACTTACCTTCCGGCAGGGTAAAGAGCCGCGGCTCGACCTGCTCAACCTGGCTGTCTGATCCCTCTTCCACCTCTTCTAGTACGCGAGTCCGTGCATAAGGATAGGGGGAGGGGGTGGACAGCCTTGGGTTTCTGGCGTGTCTATCTGCAAAACCGTCGTCGCACTCTGGCCCTGGTAGTCATCATCATGGTGGTGGGGGCGATTGCCGGGGTGGGAGCGGCGCTGACTTTGCCGGAGGATGAGGTAAGCTCGCTCCAGCGGTTGCTCGACTCCTTCTACCATTCTGCGGGGCATGGGCCCGGGGTATCTCCTGCCGGACTCTTCCGGCAGGGTCTCCAGTACGACGTCCTGCGTACCATCGGGCTGCTATACCTTTCCGGGCTCTCCCTGATAGGCGCACCCCTGATCCTGCTCATGGTATTTCTGCGCAGCTTTACCCTGGGCTTTGCCGCGGCTTTGCTCGTTACTCCTTTTTCACTGCGGGGACTCATCCTGGGAGCGGCTGCCTTGCTCCCGCAAAACCTGCTCTTCGTGCCCGCCCTGGTTGTCGCTGCCGTTGCCTGCCTGCACTTCTCGGCAGTGAGCCTGGCTGCTCTCTTCACACCCAGGAAGGACTGGAGAGATGGTGAGCCGGAGATTCCCCGTCAGTTCGTTGCCACGACGACGATGGTCCTGCTATCAGCCGGGGTGGCCACGTGTGCCAACTTGGTGACTGCTTATGTGACCCCGATGGTCTTGGCGCTCCTTTCGGGATGGCTCTATTGAACGAGGCAGCAGGCAGGAAACCCCCACCAAACGGCGAACCGGGGAGTGGAGACAGGAAGCAAGAAGTTCACCGGCAGCTTTCGCGGTGATCCTGGGGGATGTCTGTACGCGTGGGCGGGGATGAATCTCTGGCGCTGGAGCGGGTGAAGGAGGAATTCGGCCGCTATCTTCTGGCGGAAAGGCGGTTGAGTCCGGCGACTGTACGCGCCTATCTGCAGGACGTTTCCCGCTTTGCCGCCTACATGGCCCGTGTTGTTGGCCGCGCGGATCGGGACCATCAGGTCAGGTTTACCGACTGCACCCCGGAGCGAGTTATGGCCCACCTGGCCGAGCTTGCCGCGGCCGGTCTGTCTTCCAGCACGCTCGCTCGCGCGACCTCCAGTCTTCGCGCTTTCTTTCGGTTCTGGAATCAGCTGGTAAACGGTTCCTTAAACCCTACCCGCCATCTCGCCTCTCCTCGCAAAGGGAGGCCGTTGCCCCGCTACGTGGGGCGCAGCGAAGTAGAGGCGCTGCTTGCGGCGACGTCGGGCGAATCACCCCGTGCCCTGCGCGATCGTGCCATGCTGGAACTGCTGTATGGTTCAGGTTTGCGGATTTCAGAACTGGTTACGCTCCGCCTGGACTCTGTCGACCTGGAGGATAGGCTGGTACGCGTCGTGGGGAAGGGCCGGAAGGAGAGGATCGTCCCTCTCGGTGAACCGGCCCGAACCGCGCTCCGTGCTTATCTCCGTGATGGGCGACCGGCCCTGGCCGGTCACAGCCATACTCCCTATCTTTTCCCTTCGCGGGGAGGCCGCCCCCTAACCCGCCAGCGGGGCTGGCAGCTGGTCAAGGCTTACGCCCGCCGGGCCGGCCTGTCCGCTCCCACTTCTCCGCATACGCTGCGCCACTCTTTCGCCACCCATCTGCTGGAAGGGGGAGCAGACCTGCGCAGCGTACAGGAGATGCTGGGCCATGCCGACATTCGTACCACCGAGATCTATACCCATCTCACCGGTGAGCGCCTCTCTGAGATCTACAAATGGGCGCATCCCCGGGCGCTCCGTTTGGCCCAGTTAGGGGCCAAGCCGACGACCAGGGCTGCCACGGGGAAACAGTATAAGGTCAGGAGATCACACGATCCGAAAGATAGGGGTGACCGGTCATGAGCCGTCTCGTCAACCGGGCGATCGTATTGGTTATGGATAGTGTTGGCATAGGTGCTCTTCCCGACGCTGACCGTTATGGTGACGCCGGCAGCAACACACTGGTACACACTGCCCGGGCGGTTGGCGGACTTAAGGTGCCTAACCTGGTCAGTCTGGGACTGGGCTGGCTCGTAGAGGACGCCCCCGGCGTCGTGCAAGTGGACAAGCCCGCCGGGGCGTATGGTCGGATGGCCGAGGTCTCACCGGGTAAGGATACCACCACCGGCCACTGGGAAATGATGGGCATACAGCTGGAGAGGCCGTTTCCCACTTATCCCCATGGCTTTCCCCCCGAAGTCATCGAGCCCTTCGAGAAGGCAATAGGGCGCAAGATCCTGGGCAACAAGCCGGCTTCCGGTACGGAGATCATCAAAGAGTTGGGCGCGCTGCACATGCAGACAGGGAAACCGATCGTGTATACGTCCGCCGACAGCGTCTTTCAGATCGCTGCGCACGAGGATGTCATACCCGTCGATGAGCTTTACCGTATCTGTGAGGTGGCACGGGGAATCCTCACCGGCCCCCATGCCGTCAACCGAGTGATCGCCCGTCCCTTTGCTGGACAGCCGGGAAACTTTGCACGTACGGAAAGGCGTCGCGACTTCAGCCTGCCGCCCCCCCGCCCAACAGTATTGGATGCGCTAAAGGACAACGGCTACCACGTGCGGGCGGTCGGCAAGATCGAGGACATCTTCGCCGGTCGGGGAATCACGGACGCCATCCATACCGGCAACAACGAGGAAAGCCTGCAGGCCACCTGGCGGTATGCCCACGAAAGCCACGAGCCCGGGCTGATCTTCACCAACTGCGTCGATTTCGACATGGTATATGGCCATCGGAATGACGCACCGGGCTATGCTCGGGCGCTC
>JBLNBY010000126.1:0-8890 GCA_050260295.1 Bacteroidota bacterium | reverse complement strand
CGATCCCGTCGACGAGGAGTTGCTGGACGGCAGGCGGCGCGTCCCAGGCGTTGAGCAGAGTCGCCAGCAGGTTACCGAGACTCGCAATGGCCTTGTCAACCAGGTCGACCAGGGGGCTGCTGGCCGCAAACGTGAGCCAGAAAAATCCCGCCAGGGCCACGGCCAGGATCGGGTATCCCAACCAGGGGTGCAGCACATACTGATCCAGCCAGTCACTGAAGGAGGCGGTATCCCGCTTCTTTTGAACTGTCGCCAGGATGGACTCGATCCGCGCATACCGGCGGCCGGCAGCCGTGAGGGGATCCTCGTCCTCGTGCCGCGCGGTCACCGTCCCACACTCCTTCAACGGGTGTCTTTCCCCGGAGGGGTGTTGCTCGCCATCGGTGTCACCGGCAGACGTTCGCCTGACCTCCCTGTATACTGTCTCCACGATATTATGGAGGCTGTTGGGGTCTTCCCAGTACACAGGCACTACCGGCAGCCCCAACCGCTGCGCCAGTCCGTCCACATCCAGACGAATCCTCTTTGTCCGCGCCAGGTCCAGCATGGTCAGGGCAACCACAAGGGCAAAAGGCTTCGCGGCCGACTGCTGGAGCTCCTGCAACTGCAAAACCAAGTAGAGCGTCCGCTCCAGATGGGTGGCATCGACGACCGCCACGACCGCGTCTGCGACGCCGCCCGCGAGCACCTCGCCCGCCACCTCTTCCTCTGGAGAAAGAGGATCGAGGCTATAAGTTCCGGGCAGATCGATGATCTCGCAGGCAAACCCACCCGCGCGTGAACGGTAGATACCGCTCTTGCGCGTAACCGTCTTGCCCGGCCAATTACCCACCTGCTGGCTGCCACCGGTGAGAGCGTTGAAGATAGTGCTCTTGCCTACGTTGGGGTTGCCGGCCAGAGCGAGGACGAAGGTCGTCCCGGATGTACCACGGTTGTCGGTGGTCCGATCAAGAACTGCCGTAGCCTGCCCACCTGTCCCGTGGCAACTCATCGTACCAGCACCCCCCGGGCTTCCGCCCTGCGTAATGCCAAGCGCCACCCGCGGACACTAACCTCAATCAGCCTGCCGCCGGCAAATCGCCGCACCACCCGCACCGAAGCTCCCGGAATGAACCCGAGGTCAGCCAAACGACGGGTCAAGACGCTCGCGCAGCCCAGGCTGACAACCTGACCTTCTTCTCCCGGTGCAAGATCCGCCAGCGAGCGGCAGCCCGCCGCAGAAGAGCTTGTCCGCGCCCAATCAGTTGCCCCAGCCTCGGTGTGATCCGCAGTCAATCGCAGCCGGCCAGACCCGGGACGGGGATAGTGGCCACCACCACAATGTCCCCCTACCCATCCCCAACGCCGCCTGAATTGACGCCCGTCCGTACCGGCCTGCATACGCGCTCCCCACTACCCTTCCGACCACTGAGAAAGCTTCTCAGTCCACTGTAGCGGGCACAACACCGGAGTGTCAAGTCAGGCTTTGATCTATTAGGCAGCGCCGACGAAGCGGAACGTCCTGGCATCCCAGCGGAAGGACCTGGTGTTTCTGGTTTCGGTGACCGGATCGTACTGTACCGAGTCCGACCGCCTTTCATATTCGCAACCGATTTCGACGGTCTCGATCAGATCCTCGTGGATGTCGACACGTGTCTCCAAAGTGAATTTGCGCGCAAAGGGAGGCTCAGGACTGTACGATTCCTCCCATATCCTGCCTTCCCAGACGGACCGCAATTGCTTGCCGTTCCACTTGAGGATGCGCAGTCGGCGGACAAATGAGAGCGCACCCGTCCTGGCATCGTATTCCTCGATGACCCGCAACTCATGGCTGGGATCGGCTACCGCCTGGAGCGGGTCGAAGCGGCTGATCCGGCTCATCTCTTCACTTACGAATAGCTTGGGAGCTTTGCCCGCAGCTTCGCCGGTCCCGTCTCCAACCGCGGCGACAACGACAATCCAGCCACGATCGGGAGGCAGCGAGGCCGCGATAACCTTCTCCGGTCCCGGTGCTTCGGCAATGACGTCCACAGACTCTTCGCTCACCTCCCCCGATGTCAGCACCAGGTTGGCGATCTCCTCACCCAAAGCGTGGACCAGGAGCAAAGCCAGATCCCGGCGTTCATCTTCCGCAGCGAAGGTACGCAAGCCCCACCAAGCCACCACGAACAGGGGAATGAGGAAAAGGAAGCATCCTTTTGGTCGCTGCCGCATGAAAGAGCACCTCTGTCCCATCATACGCAGCTTTTCCGCCGATAGACCTCGCAGAAGACGGGGCTGCAACAGAGACATAGAAGGCGGCAGACAGAAGACAGGCAGGATTGATCCTGGCCGGCTTACTCAACTTGGACGATCCGGCCTTACGGTGTGGGTGTGTCCGCCCACAATCACATCGATTCCTTCTACCGCCGCCGCCAATTCGAGGTCCCGCGGCCACCCCAGGTGACTGAGGACGACGATCCGATCAACCCCCATTGCCGTAAGGCGGTCGACCAGCTGCCGGGCCGCCGCGATTGGTTCGCTGAAGCCTATGTGTGGTCCGGGACTTGAGATTTCGGATGCTTCCGGCGTAGTGAGTCCAATGATTCCTACCTTCTCACCGTCAATCTCCCGGATGACTGCCGGGTAGACCCGACCGGCCTCGTTGCCGATCTCGGTCCTGGCAAGCATGCCGAGATCGTGGTCACCGGCGACATCGACATTGGCGCTGACCACCGGGAAACGTGCCCCGGCCACAAAGGGGGCGAGCCCGGCCGGCCCCTTGTCGAACTCATGATTTCCCAGGGTCATGGCATCGTATCCCAGCAGATTCATGAACTCGAGATCCGCCCTGCCCAGGTATTGCGTGAAGTACAGCGTACCCGAGAAGACGTCGCCGGCATCAACCAGCAGGACATTGGGTTCCTGCTCCCGTATCTGCCCGATCAGGGTCGCCCGGCGGGCGATATATTCCAGGTGTGCGTGAGCAGGAACGAACGCCAAGCAGGCTACGAGCCACACTGCAAGTCCCAGCACGACGCCGGTAGTAATCCTCCTGGTGCGGGGTACGAAAAGGCGGCATCCAGGTCAAAAGAATGCCGCCTCGGAAGAGTCGTGATTACCTGTCGTGGATCAGCTTGCCGTGGTGCTGCTGACCACTCTATTCCTCAGCGTACCGATCCCAGTCACCGTACACTCCACCAGGTCGCCGGGTTTGATCGGGGCGATCCCCTGCGGAGTGCCTGTGCTCACGATGTCACCCGGCTCGAGGGTGATGTAGTGGGTGATGGCCACCAGAATCTCTGGTAGCTTGAAGATCATCTCGGCGGTGGAAGAGGTCTGGCGCAGTTCACCATTGACGTGCAGGCTGACCTGCAGCGTGTGCGGGTCGGGAATCTCGTCGGTCAGTACTACCACCGGCCCCATGGGACAGAAGGTGTCACAACTCTTCGAGCGGAACCATGGCTGTTTGGCAGCAATGTCGTGCTGCTGGAGGCTGCGTTCGGTCACATCGTTGAGGATGGTGTAGCCAAGAACGCAATCGAGAGCGTTTTCCAGCGTCAGGTTGCGGGCCCGAGTCCCGATCACCGCCGCCAGTTCAGCTTCGGGATCTACCCTTTCCGCCCCCTCCGGGTAGACGATCTCCTCGTCCTGACCGATTACGGCCGTCGACGCCTTGACGAAGTAGATCGGCTCTTGCGGAATCGGGGAGTCGGTCTCCTGGGCATGGGCGGCATAGTTGCGCCCCATGCAGATGATCTTGCCCGGACGGGCTACCGGCGGCCCGAGGCGGGGTGTCCCTTGAATGGTCAGAGTTGGCCACAGATTGGGGGGGTCGAGAAAAGCGACCACCTCGGCCAGAAAAGCGTTGAAAAGCCGGTAGGGGGCTCCCGACTGCCTCTGGGCCAACAACTCGGGTAGGGAATGGATTACAGGGCCCGGGTCGCCTTCCTTGGCAAGACGGTACAGGCGGAGTCCACGTCCCAGGTCGATCAGGTCATCGCCCCAGACCAGGGCAACGGTCTCCTGGGTTCCGTACTTCACCGATGCAAGCTTCAAGGCTGTGCCCTCCTAGCGTTGGGGCGTCCCGTGCACACCCTTCGGCCCACCGTGAGGAGCAGCTCCCGGTACGTGTTTGGCTCCGGCAGCCGTGCCTTCGACCGGCTCTTGGGCCCAATGCTTGCGGGCAGTGGCCAGCTGCGGATCGATGGTATCCCGCATGTCGGTGGCCGTCGGATATGAACGGGTGTTGGCCGTCGCCAACGGTGCGCCACACTCGATACAGAATCTGTTACTGTCGTCGTTGAAATGGCCGCAATGCGGGCAGCGTTGCATGTATGTCCCCCCAATTTGCGAGGTAAATGAGCAGCTGCCCGCCGGCTGCCCATTTGCCGACCACGTGCCAGCGGCAGACAGCGCCCGTTTAAGTATTCCCGTCTTTCAGCGAACGGCGCAAAATGTAGAAGATCCGATCCATCCGGGCATCGACCGTACGTGCATAGAAGGGTACGGGGCCGGCCCAGGAGATCTGTGCCTCGGTATAACCCTGCTCTCTCAGGTCGCGCAGGCAGAGCCGCAGGAGCGTGCGGCCGATGCCAAGTTTACGCACCCGCGGGTCTGTACCCATGGGCCCGAACCAGTTGCGCCGGTTGCCGGCATAGGCCGCAAACCCGACGACACGCTCTTCCTCAGGGGCAGAAGGCTGCAACGCGATGAAGACTGCTGCGGGAGAACGCCGGAGTGATGCCATGGTTTCCCAGCGCCAGTGGTCACTGAATAGTTTGGAGATCCAGTTGCCAACCAACTCGGCATCACCGGGCTCCATGCGGCGGACGACAATCCCGTGGGTTGCGAGGAATCTCTCTTCTTCAGCCGTATCCAACGGAGCGGTCGCCAGGTCCACCCGGGGGTTGACCGCGTCGGCATAACGGCCATATCCATTCTTGAGGAAAAAGCAGTATGCTCCAGTGTAGCGCACGTCGACACCCGCCCAGAGGTAACAGGGTGCGCTGCCGCTAACCCTCACCTCATCGATGCCTCGCCCCATGAGGATTCTCTCGAACCGTTTCAGCAGGTTGGTTCCCACCCCCTGCCGCTGATAGGCAGGATCAACGGCGATGAACTTTACATAGGCTACATTCCTGTTCGTACCATGCTCGTGGCGGACGAACCCGCCCAATGCACCTATAAGTCTGGCGTCGGCCTCGGCGCCAAGCTGAAGCTCAGGATCAAAGTCCGGGTCACCCCAGACCTGAGCTTCCACCTCCGCCTCCGTCAGCATATCCAGCCAGAGTGAGTTCCGTAGCAGGCTTGCCAACTCACTCAGTCTATCCCGGGTGATGTTGACTTCCCGCTGGGATAACCCCGGCACTGTTTCTCTGCTCTCCATGACCGGTCACCTTGCCTTTCCGTATTCCCACCCAAACGACTCCCGTTGATCCGAGAAGAGTACTTTGATGGATTAGCCGCCAAGGTCTGGTTCCCTGCAAGGATCACCAGGCAAAGAGGTTCCCGCCGCCGGCCCCACACGTCTTGTCAGCGTTCTGGGGACCCGGCCGGATGTCACGTGTTGAGACCGTGCCCGCGCGGGCTCGAACGATCTTGAATGAGATCCGTCTACCCTCAGGGGGATAAATGGGTACCGTCTGCTTCAGACAGTTAACGACGGCTTTACCGGCTCTTTACCCTCTTTGCTAATTTTGGTTGACGGCATATAATCACGAACGGGCCGGCTCAATGCCCGGGAGCTAATTCTTCAGGCCAGCCGGGCAAGCCTTTGGGAAAGTAAGTACCCGCATTTCTAAAGAGGAGAGGGTTTGGCGTGCGCATTTCTAAGAAGTGGGCTGTCCTTGGGATTTCGCTGCTCCTGGTCACTTTCGTGGCCGCCGGCTGCGGCAAGAAGGAAGAACCGGCTTCCCAGGATACCGCAACCGAGGAAACCGTCACCACGGAGGAGACGTCCACTGATACTACTACTACTACCGACACTTTAAGCACTGACACCACCGGTACGCTGAGCACCGAGAGCACTGATGCTACGGCGACCGACGCAACCGCGACTGATACGACTACGACCGACGCCGGCACGACTGATACTACCAGCACTGACAGCGGCTTCTCCTTCTAATAGCAACAAGTCTCGGCGTCAATAGCAAGCAAAGTGACCGGTAAGTCGAGCCCCTTCAAAGAGTCGGCCCAGACTTGGGCCCGGCTGCCGGCCACTTGCTTTTTCCTGCCACTATCAATCTCCCCAGCGATTCCCCACCTTTCTTGCCGAACGTCTGTGGTATCCCCTGCGTCTCATGCAGTGAGTCTTTCTGCAGAAAGGATGCGTGGGGTTCACCATGGACTTCTTCACTTTCATTGGCGTGATTGTAGTCGCTTGGGTCGTCCTCAAGCACCTGGGCGGTCTTTGATCGGACACAGGTAAACGAACTCGGGCTGCACGTCTCCGCAGCACGAGACGTGCAGCAACGTCCACCCCTCAGGCTGCCTCCCGTCTGGCAAACCGAACGATACCGGTGGAGTGGTGATACAGATGAACCCGTTATACTCGCTGACCAGCGGGCGATGGAGGTGCCCGGAAAGCAGGCCCTTTACCCCGCCCCGGGTGAGCAACGCCAGGAGACGTTTTCGTGGCTCGGGTTCGATGTTCCAGTAAGGATCACCGGCCTCGTCTGGGCTCTCCAGAAACGGAGGTAGGTGCTGCAGCACCAGGGTAGGCGGAGCGTCTGGCGTGGCCAGTTCAGTCTCGAGAAACTGCCACTGGGCTTCCTCTTGGGGAAGAGCGCTGCCAAGCACTTGGGAGTTTAACCCGATCACCCGCAGGCCCGCCACGTTCCGAGCGTAGGGACACTGCCCCCAGAACTTCTCATACGCCGCAACGCGGGCCGCAGTTACCTGTGCCGCCTCGTCTCTGCGTCCCGGCCACACCTTGTTACCCACGTCATGGTTGCCGGGAACCACCAGCACAGGAACGCGAAACACCTCAAGAAGCTCCTGCATTCCTGATGCTTCACCGGCCTCGCCGTGCTCGGTCAGATCCCCGGCCACGAGAACTGCCTCGACCGCGGCCTGGTTGACACTCTCGGCCACCTGCTTCAGATGGCGCGTATAAGCTTGCCCACGTACTCCGTGATGGAAGTGGGTGTCGCCCAGCAGTGCGAGTCGAATCTCCTTCATTGTCTCTAGGATCTCTGACATCGCTGACCTCGCAGAAGTCTGCGCTTATGGAATCCGCCACCTCGATCGTCGCCGGTTGCATTCTCTCCG
The DNA here is from genome assembly GCA_050260295.1 of Bacteroidota bacterium. GTDB lineage: Bacteria > Bacillota > Limnochordia > Limnochordales > DUMU01 > DUMU01. The sequence continues at coordinate 1,660 of JBLNBY010000126.1, read as the reverse complement.
CCGGGGCGTCTCTCCGACGAGGGGGCCGGGGAGGGCGTGGCAGCAGTCGCAGTCGGGCCTGCCAACGGGCGCCTGGGTGCCTCCACGATAGTAATGCTGCTCAAAACGATCTCGGTGCGGCATACCGCCGGAGTCGTCCGGGTGCACTCGCGCCTGATCTCCACCCGGGGCAGAATGACGTGCAGTTCATGAGGGGTGGGGTCATCGGAGCGGCGGCTCACGGTTACCCGAACCCCGGGAAAGTCGAGACTTACCTCGTCACTCAGCACAGGTCGGCTGCACCGCCGCCAAATCCTTTGCCAGTTGGATAACCAGTTACGCCAGCCCCATGCCATTTCGCTTCCCACCAGCCATTCTGCCGGTGCCAGCATAACGTGGCTCTGCCCTCTGCTGCCATCCAACTGCGGTGCGGATTCCAGGCGGTGCGGGTTGTCAGTTCAGCCGAGAATCTCCCGTAGCCGCGCCACCACCGGTTCGAGCGCCGGAGACGGGTTCTCGGGATCGGCCTCATACTCGACCACATACGCGCCGGCGAACCCCTGCTTCTTCAAAGCCGCAGCGACGGCCGGCAGGTCGAGCTTGCCCGTCCCGGGGGCAACCTCGGTTTTCGCGTCGATGAAATCCTTCAGGTGAACTGCATGCACCCGCTTCCCCAGACGGCCTATGACAGCCACCGGGTCTTCGCCGGAGCGCAGGAAGTGGCCGGTATCGACACATGCGCCCATCTCACGGGGGTATGCCGATACTGCCTGCCAGACGCTCTCCGAACTGCCGAAGTGGTGCCCGGGCCCGTGGTTGTGCAAAGCCAGGAGGATACCCGCCTCCCGTGCCGCCGATACTGCCGCCTGCTGCGTCTCACGATCATCCGGCCGAAAGTCTGTGCTCAGATAGTCAGCCCCAAGCCGGCCGGCAAATTGGACCAGCTGACGGGCCGACTCCGGATCACGCAACCAGACCACCCCGTAGCCACAGATCCGCAATCCGTGCTCGCGCAAGTAAACCAGGAGACTGTCGACCTCTGCGGGTGACGTGCTCGCTGGCAGATGACCGTCCCATAATTCCACTGCCTGCACCCCGAGTCGCTGCAGTTTGTCAGCTACCGTGCGTATGTCGAACTTGCGGAAGGTATAGCTCTGAACCCCGATCTCGACAGGCATCGACAAGACTCGCCTCCTGCATTCATGGGACTCGCCTGTGTAGTTTAAGCGTTCTCCATATACGGGTACTATCCTTCCGGCCAGCCGGCCAAACCATCTCCCGGGAAGGAAAAACCAAACTTTTCCCGAAGGAAAGGATGTCCAGACAACGCAGAAAGGGAAGGTTGCGGGTGGCACAAGCATCCGGGGAGATACTCATCGACGTTCACGACCTAACCAAGACCTACGACGGGCGGACTCTGGCGGTGGATCACCTCAACCTGCAAGTGGCGGCCGGGCAGATCTACGGCTTCCTCGGACCAAACGGAGCGGGTAAAACTACTACCATCAAGGCGATGGTGGGACTCCTACGCCCCGACTCGGGTACCGTCCGCCTGGCCGGTGTGGATGTGGTACGCAACCCGCTGGAAGCCAAACGCCTGGTCGGCTATATCCCTGACACCCCTGCAGTCTACGACCGGCTCACGGGTATCGAGTACCTCAATTTCATTGCCGACGTCTTC
>JBLNBY010000125.1:0-3384 GCA_050260295.1 Bacteroidota bacterium | reverse complement strand
TCATGACCAGGGAGCTTCGTCTGGGTCGACAGGTCGTCGAGCTTGCCTTCATCGATGGTCTCGTGGACCGGTCAACCATTGAGGATGGTATCATCACACGGCTGCAAAAAGAGATAGTCAGGCGTCGGAAGCAGACTCTCCCCCCATGGAGCGGCGTCTCCCTGGAAGAGGCCGAAGCCAGCATGATAGGCACTTCCCGCCTGAGCCGCAGCAACGATTTGGACCAGATCATCAAGTCCTTGCTCGAAGGAGGCACCCTGATTGCCGCCAACGACTGGGATCAGGCGCTGCTCGCCTCCACCGAGGGGTGGGAGAAGCGAGACATCAGTGAGCCGGATACGGAGCCGGTCGTCCGGGGATCTCGCGAAGGATTCACCGAGAACCTGCGGACCAACACAGCTCTGGTACGCAGGCGACTGCGTTCCCAGGACCTAATCCTGGAACGGTTGCGGGTCGGTACGGTGACCAACACGCCCGTCACCATCATGTACCTGAAGGGGATCGTCAACCAGGGAGTGCTGGCGGAAGTGAAGCAACGGCTTTCGCGCGTGGAGATGGATGCCGTTCTCGAGAGTGGTTATCTCGAAGAGTGGATCGAAGACGACCCCTTCTCCCCCTTCCCTCAAGTCCAATACACCGAGCGCCCGGACAAAGTAGCTGCGTCACTGCTCGAAGGCAAGGTAGCCATCATGACCGACAACACACCTATGGCCTTGATCGTGCCTACCACGATAAACAGTCTGATGCAATCCCCGGACGACTACTCGGAGAGATCCTGGTTGTCCCTGCCAGTCCGGTTGGTCCGTTATGCGGGACTCATGTTTACTCTGCTGCTCCCCGCTACTTATGTGGCGCTGGTCTCCTTCCACATTGAACTGATCCCAACACCCCTGATGCTCTCCCTCATCCGCCAGCGGGAGACTGTCCATATCCGGCCGTGGTGGAAGCCCTGGGAATGGAGTTGGTCCTTCAGGTTCTCATCGAGGCCGGTGTACGGCTGCCTCGCCCGGTTGGCTCTGCCGTCACCATCGTAGGGGCGATAGTGATCGGAGACGCAGCCGTCTCCGCCGGTCTGGTATCCGCCACCATGGTGATCACAGCTTCCCTGACCGCTCTGGCATCCTTTACCATACCCGCCTACAATCTGGGCGCTACCATTCGCTGGCTAGGTGTCCTCATGATACTCCCTGCCAGCGTCCTGGGGCTTCCAGGAATGCTTTTCGGGATACTGGCCATGTTGATTCATATGTCCAATCTCCGCTCGTTCGGAACTCCTTACCTTACACCCCTCGCCCCCATGATATGGGTGGAAAACGACGATATGCTCTGGCGTGCCTACTATTGGAAGCACGCTTACCGCCCCACGCACCTCGCACCGCAGGATGCCCGGCGTATTGGCCGTTCTGGACGGGAAGGCAGTCGGCTGTGGAAGCCTCCCCAACAACCCCCGCAGCAGGGCAGCAAGCGTCTCGAGCTGGAAAGACACGACCTCGCCGGACCGAGGGGGCGGGCTAGATGATTGGCAAGGGGGCGCAAAGGGTAGCTGCAGGCTTATTCCTGGTCACTACCATTCTCCTGTTGACAACGGGTTGCTGGGATAGGGCCGAGATCAACGAGCTTGCCATCGTATTCGCATCCGGAATTGATTGGGAAGAGGACCACTGGGTGGTCACAGCAGGCATCGTGCAGACGGCAGGTCGGCAGGGGGGCGGAGGAGGGGAGAGTGCTGGCACGACCGGTGGTCTGATTCGCCCGGCTTTCGTCGTCAGCGCTCGGGGCGCGACCGTACTGGAGGCACAGCAAAACCTGGGTCTGTTTACCGCACGACGGCCACGGTGGGATCATGCTGCGGCATTGATCATCGGTGAGGCGGCAGCCAAACGTGGAATCGAGGAGATACTCGACCTCTGGACGCGTTCCGAAGCTCTGCGTACGACAACCATGGTGGGCCTCGTGCGGGGTAAGGCCCAGGACTTTATCGTGGAGGCACAACCCGGCCTGGAAACGAGCCTGGGAGAAACGCTGCCGGGCATAATCCGGCTGGGGAATCCCATGGGAATCAGTGCCACCCTTACCCTTCATCGCCTCGTGCGGAATCTGTCGTCGGAAAGCCACGCATCGATCGTTACCCTCTTTGGTCTGGTTGCGGAGCCTCAGCCACCACCCCCTGGTACCAGTGCACCACCCCCACCCGAGGGAGGCGGGGGCAGTGGGGGCGGCGGTGGCCAGCCGGGCGGTCAAGGCGGGCAGTCGTCTGTGGCCCCTCGCCGTTCCGAATCAGACCCTTCGTCGCTGGTGCAACAAGGAAGGTATCTGCCGCCGGCTTCACCCCTGGCCGTCGTCCAGGTGCAAGGAACCGGAATCATCTTTGATGGCAAACTGGCCGGTTACCTCGACCTGCATGCTACCCGGGGAGTATTCTGGTTGACGGCGCCACCCAGCAACGCAGTCATCTCCGCCTCCTGTCCGGGACCATCTGAGACCCCTGAGGTAAGTGTGCTCATCGAAGACATCGATCTTGAGACTAAAGTCTCTTCCACGCAGGCAGACATTGCACTCAATGTCACTGCCAGCCTTAACGAGCAAGCCTGTTTGCGGGTCAAGGAGGCCGGCGTCGTTGGCCCGCATGCCGTGGGTGCCGAAGAGAAACTGGCAGTAGTCGCAGCCGAAGTGGCCAAACACATTGAAGGCGAGATTCGCGCCGCCCTGGCAGCCACGCAACGGCTGGGCGCCGATGTGTTTGGCTTCGGAGTCATATTGCATCGACAAAACCCGGGTGAATGGGAACGGATCAAGAACCGCTGGCCCGATTTATATCGCAACCTGCCTGTTACTATCAACGTCAAGATTAAGTTCGTGAGTACTGGACTCACGATCGGCCCACCGACCATTACCCCTCCTCCCGCCAACAGCGACAGGGGAAGCTCTAATAGCGCAGGCTCTGGAGGTTGAGGCCATGACCAGGGTAGTCGCGACCGTCATCTTGCTCGGCATCCTTTGGACGCTGGGTCTCGTCTCTCTCTGGCGGCAACGGGCGTGGAAGGCCATGGCGGCGTTTGCCATACTGATGACCCTGGGATCCGTGATGTCGATGGCCCTCGCCGCCGGCGTCATGGTTCTACCCTGGTCCCGGTGGGTGACAACCATCTTCGAACCCGTAGCCAAGCTGCTCTTCGGCCCGACTGTACAGGACTAGCCTTGGGATCGAGATCGAGTCCGAAGACTGGGTACTTACATCGGCCGCAGCTCGAGAAAGGTACTTCGACTACCTGCGGGCCGGCAAGCAGCTCGGCTTCATGGAGGGAGCGCTGCTCTCCTACTACCAGGGCGTCAAGGTACTCGCTCAGTCGGCGCAGTCTCCTGATCCCGAAGTACGACGTGTCT
>JBLNBY010000124.1:0-4621 GCA_050260295.1 Bacteroidota bacterium | reverse complement strand
GGACCTGTCACCTGACGAAAGGCCCCCACTCAATCTTACTTACGACGGGGTACCCGTCATTTCCCTGCATGGAGTCGGCAGACGCCCCACCGCCGCAATGATGCAGGGGCTCGACGTGTTGATGATCAACATTCAGGGACTGGGCTGCAACGTCAACGCCCATCTCAACACTCTGGCCCGCTGTATGGAGGTGGCCGGAGAGCTGGGCATCGAGGTTGTGGTCCTGGATCGTCCCAATCCTGTCGGGGGTTTGCGGGTGGAGGGCCCGCTGGCGACCCCGGGCCAGGTTGCCGAGCGAGGCGATTACCGGCTGCCGCTACGGCACGGTCTCACCGCCGGCGAGATGGCGCTGCTGCTCAATCAGGAACGCCGCCTGGGTGTACCCCTCAGCGTAGTTCCCATGGACGGCTGGCGGCGGGGGATGCTGTGGCAGGATACCGGTCTCCCCTGGATTGCTCCGTCGCCGGCGCTGCCCACCGCGGATGCTGCCCTCGCGTATGGGGCGTCGGTATTCGTAGAACGTTCGGGAGTGAGCGTGGGGCGGGAGACCTACCGGCCTTTCACCCGCCTGGGTGCCTCCTGGATCACCGATCCGTTCCGGCTGGCGGAGAAGTTAAACCGCCAGGCGGGGCAGGCGGTTCGGTTCCGTCCCGCCTTCTTCCGCAGTGTAGATGGCCGGCAGCGCCTGGGTGGGGTCGAGATGCACATAGTCGATCCCCATCGGTTCGAGTGGTTGGAGACAGCTCTGGTACTGATCTCGGTTTTACAGGAGTTTGCGGGGCAGCGGTTTACACCCCGTTTCGACCTGCTGGGAAATCCCTTGGTGGAGGAGATGCTGGCACAGGGCCGGCCGCTGGCGGAGATAAAAGAGGCCGTGGAGGTAGAAATCGCTCCCTGGCTGGACGTGCGCTGCCGTTATCTGCTTTACGGTGACGCCAGCGTCGAGACTCCCCCACCCATACTTTGGGTGGGGAAGGGGGGGTCGAAGGGCGAGAGCCAGCAGTCGTCGTCCTTGCCGGTCCGGCGGCCTTTCCTCAGTCTCAGCCCCCTCGAACTGCATCTTTCGCCGGGAGAGAGGCAACCGCTGCAGGTAGCGTTCATTGATGGACAGGGCAGGCGGACTCTGCCGGCCGCCGGGGAAATCGACTGGTCGGTCGAGGGACCGGAAGGGTTGGCACAGCTTAACCGGCTCGAACCCGAGTTCCTTGCTTGGTCCCAGTCCCGCAGTGAGATCGAGTCCTTCGCTCATCACCAGGCTCAGGCGGTTGTTGTCGGAGGTCCAGAGACGGGCACCGGGTTCGTCATCGCCCGCTGGCGGGAGTGGGAAGTGCGGCGTCCCCTGGAGGTAATGCCGCTTGAGTTGACCAATATCCGGCTCGGCGTTCACCCGGGATATCTGCGGATCGTCATTGATATGAACAGGGAGGCCAGGTACGACTGGCGACTCGAGGCGGGAATCCTCCGGATTACGTGTTATGGGAGGCTGGGAGGAAAGCTCGATCCGGAGGGCGGGGAGATCCACCTGGCCGAGCCGCTGATACAGAAGATCACTTACTGGCGCGAGCCCTCCGGGTGGATAACGGTGGAGGCGTATCTCACCTCACCAGCCCGGGTGGATACGCCCCATTACGAAAACCGCATGGTCTTTGACCTGACGTCATCCTACTCCTAAAGGGTTGGCGTTTGCCTTTCAAGGCGGACTGTCACTGTGAAGCGTCAGAGTTCGGGTGGCAGGGGACAGACGGGGATGGGTTGGCGTTTGTGTTCGCTTGCCCGCATCAAGGCCTGAATACGCTGTTCCGCAGCGGAGGGGACTTTTCCGCCGAGCAGGTACGTGTCGAGCTCGGCATACGTGATACCCATCTCGTTCTCGTCGGTCTGCCCGGGCCACAAGCCGGCCGACGGAGCTTTGTCGATGATCGGCTGCGGCACCCCGAGCCACCGGGCGACGGCCCGTACTTGAGCCTTCACCAGGTTGGCCAGGGGCAGAACGTCTACACCGCCGTCCCCGTACTTGGTGAAGTAGCCGACGGAGAGCTCGCTGCGGTTGCCGGTCCCGACCACCAGGTAGCGGCGCAAGTTGGCGTAGAAGTACAAGGTCAGCATCCGCAGGCGGGGTTTCAGATTGGCCAGGGCCAGGTCATTGCCGGCCGTATCGGCCGCGCCGGCCGCGTCTGTACCGGCACGGGAGCGCAGCAACTGCAGGAGGTCGTCGTACACGTCACTGAGATCGACGTTATACGTCTCGAGGCCGAAATGGCGGGCAACCAGTTCGGCGTCCTGGATATCCCAGGGCTGCGAGTGGCAGGGCATGATGACGGCCAGACAACGGCCGGGGGCAGTGCGGGCGGCCAGCCCGGCCACGACCGCCGAATCGATACCGCCGCTCAGGCCGAACACCAACCCCCGGGTACCTGATTTCTCCATTTGTTCGCCCAGCCAGGAGATGATCCGGCATCCGAGCCTTTCTCCTTCGGCGTCGCTCACGTATGGGGCTTCAACCATGGCCTCTGCGGCTTCTGCTCCACGCTCAGTCATGTCACTCATGTGACTCTCCTCCTATCATCCGTGAGTATGTCCATACGTCTCGTACGCCTCGCCCGGCTGCAGAATTGGCCCACGGGTGCGTCACTGTGCGCCCCGTGGGCCACTCACGGGCCTACCCGACTGACGCTATGTTACTCGCACTTCACTTTCACCCGCAGTGGGACGGCCTGCCGGGGCCGATCAGAAGACGCCCAGGTACTGGTCGAGCTCCCAGCGATGCACCTGAGTACGGTAGAGATCCCACTCGATCCGTTTGGCTTCGACGAAGTGGCTGAGGACATGGTCGCCCAGGGCCTCCTTGATCACGTCATCCTGCTCCAACAGGTCGATGGCTTCTGCAAGGTTGCCGGGAAGCTCCGCGATACCGGCTGCCTTCCTTTCGTCCCTGGTCATTTCGTAAATATTACGGTCCATCGACGGCGGGGGTGTCAACTTCCGCTTGATGCCGTCCAGCCCGGCCTTGATGATGACGGCAAAAGCCAGGTACGGGTTGCAGGCAGGATCAGGTGAACGGAGTTCGATGCGGGTCGCCTTGCCACGCGCTGCGGGAACCCGGATTTGCGCGCTGCGATTTTGGGCCGACCAGGAGACGTAGACAGGTGCTTCGTAGCCGGGCACCAGACGCTTGTAGGAGTTCACCAGCGGGTTGGTGATGGCGGTGAAGGAGCGGGCGTGTTCCAGCACCCCGGCGATGAAGTGAAGCGCCACCTGGCTCAGCTGGTAGGGGCCATTGGGGTCGTAGAAGGCGTTCTGGCCATCCTGGAAAAGGGAGATATGGGTGTGCATGCCCGAACCATTGATGCCAAAGACGGGTTTGGGCATGAAGGTAGCGTGCAGCCCGTGCTGTTGGGCGATGGTACGGGTGACGAATTTGAAAGTGGCCACCCGGTCGGCGGTAACCAAGGCGTGGTCATAGCGGAAGTCGATCTCGTGTTGGCCGCTGGCTACCTCATGGTGAGAGGCCTCGACCTCGAAGCCCATCTCCTCCAGGGCGAGCACGATGTCACGCCGGGCCGCCTCTCCGAGGTCGACCGGGGCGAGGTCGAAATAACCGGCGTTATCATGTGTCCTGGTCGTGGGCTCGCCTTCGGAACCGGTACGGAAGAGGAAAAACTCGCATTCTGGCCCCGTGTTGACCGTATATCCCAGTCCGGATGCCTCTTCCAGGACCCGCTTGAGCACGAAGCGGGGATCGCCGCAGAAAGGCTCGCCGTTCGGGCGATAGACGTCGCAGATCAGCCGTGCCTCCGCCGCCTCCCGGGGCTTCCAGGGAAAGAGCGCCCACGTGTCGTATACAGGGCGTAGGTTCATGTCGGACTCCTCGATGCGGGTGAATCCTTCGATCGATGAGCCGTCGAACATGATCTCGTTGTCAAGCGCCTTCTCCAGTTGGCTGACAGGGATTGCTACGTTTTTGACTATGCCGAGAATATCGCTAAACTGTAGACGGATGAAGCGTACGTTGGATTCCTTGGCCAGCCGGATGATGTCTTCCTTACTGTACTGCGACATGTTCGTTCCTCCTGGGGGCTAATGTTAGCTAGATGATATTGGACGGTTTGGGCGATGTCAAGATGGTGGGAGGTTTTATGACACAAGGTTCGGGTGGGTATGAGCGCGGGCGCATACTGGTGGTCGACGACGAGCCGAACGTGGTCGAACTGGTGCGCCTTTATCTGACCCGCGAAGGGTTTGCGGTCCTGGATGCCGGTGACGGGGAGCAGGCGCTGGCACTGGCGCAAGGTGTGCCCCCTCCCGATCTCATGATCCTCGATCTGATGCTGCCGGGGTTGGATGGCTGGGAGGTTTGCCGGCGGGTGCGCTCATTTTCGTCTCTGCCCATCATCATGCTCACCGCCCGCGGGGAGGATGTCGACCGGATCGTCGGGCTCGAACTGGGTGCCGATGACTATCTGGCCAAACCTTTCAACCCGCGGGAGCTGGTGGCGCGGGTAAAGGCGGTCTTGCGCCGGGTGCAGGCCAGGGGTGGCCAGGGGCGGTCACAGGCTGCCACGGGGGCGGAGGGGGAAGCTCCGGAAGCCCCCAGATCGGCATCCGCGGCGGTCTCACCGGT
>JBLNBY010000123.1:0-3716 GCA_050260295.1 Bacteroidota bacterium | reverse complement strand
TACGCCTCGTCGGCGGGGCTACGGGTGGTCCTGGAAACCTTCGATCGTGACGTGGACAAACGTTGCCTGATCGGCCCAAGCCTCGATGCGGTCAAGGTGGCCCAGGCAGTACGCCGGGAGTTTCCCGATTTCGGACTGATGCTCGACCTCAGCCATTTGCCGCTTCTGCAGGAAACGCCCGAGTATGCTCTACGTACCGCCGGGCCTTACCTTAGTCATGCCCACGTGGGCAATGCGGTCACCAGACCCGGCAGCCCGCTGTATGGAGAGGCGCATCCCCGCTTTGGCATCCCAGAAAGTGCGAATGGCCGTTATGAGTTGACCCGGTTTCTGCGTGGCCTCCTTTCCTGCGGCTATCTGGGAGGCGGGAATGCGAGTACGGCTGCTGAAAGGCCAGTGGTGAGTTTTGAGATCAAGCCGCTGCCGGATGAGCAGCCTGAGGTTATTCTTGCGGGCGCCAAGCGACTTTTGACTGCCGCTTGGTACGCGCTTTGAAAGGAGAATCGTTGTTGGCCAAACCGAAGATCCTGTGTACCCGTATGCTTCCCGGGCCGGCCATGGATCGGCTGCGGGAGGAGGCGGAGCTTACCCTCAACCAGGAGAACCGGCCCCTGACGGCGGCCGAGTTGTTGGAGTTGGTCCGGGGCAAGGACGGCATCCTTACCCTCCTCAACGACATTGTCAACAAGACGGTGCTCGAGGCCGGTCGTCCCAGCCTGAAGGTAGTCAGCAACTACGCGGTGGGGTTCAACAATATCGACGTGAAGGCCGCCACCGGGATGGGAGTGCTTGTTACCAACACCCCGGGCGTGCTGACGGAGGCCACCGCCGACCTTGCCTGGTCTTTGATCATGGCTATTGCCCGCCGGGTGGTTGAGGGCGACCACTACATGCGGGCCGGTCGCTTCAAGGGTTGGGAACCCGAACTGTTGCTGGGGTCAGACGTCTTCGGCAAGACCATTGGTATCATCGGACTCGGCCGGATCGGTGAGGCCGTGGCCCGCCGTGCCCACGGCTTCTCCATGCGTGTTCTCTACTACAACTCCACCCGTCTAGAACCCGATCAGGAGAAGATATTGGGGGTGACATACGCCCCGCTGGCGCAGCTGTTGGCCGAGTCGGACTACGTCTCGATCCACACGCCGTTGACGCCGACGACCCACCATCTGATCGGGGCAAACGAGCTGCGGATGATGAAGCGGACCGCTTATCTGATCAACACCGCCCGCGGCCCGGTGGTCGACGAAACCGCTTTGGTCCAGGCGTTGCGCGAGCAGTGGATCGCCGGGGCAGGGCTGGACGTGTACGAGAACGAGCCCGCCATGGCCCCTGGTCTGGCAGAGCTTGACAACGTCGTCTTGCTACCGCACCTTGGCAGTGCCACCCGGGAGACGCGGGAGAGGATGGCGGCGATGGCGGTCGACGATCTGCTGGCCGGCGTACGTGGGGAGCGGCCACGCAACCTGGTAAATCCGGAGGTGTACTCCCGTCATGCATGAGGACGTGGCAGAGGTTTTGATTTCCGCCTCTGCCATTCAGGGAAAGGTGGCGGAGCTTGGGCAATGGATCACCCGGGACTATCAGGGTAAAGATCTGGGGCTGATCTGCATCCTCAAAGGTGCTCTCATCTTCATGGCGGACCTGATCCGCCAGATCGAACTGCCGGTGACGGTGGATTTCATGGCCATCTCCAGCTACGGGGCGGGGACCAAGAGTTCGGGCGTGGTCCGCATTCTCAAAGACCTGGACCATCCCATCGAGGGCCAGCACATCCTGATCGTGGAGGATATCGTCGACAGCGGCCTCACCTTGAGGTATTTGATCGAGAACCTCCGTTCACGCCGGCCCGCGAGCCTGCGCGTCTGCACGTTGCTGGATAAACCGGCCCGCCGGACCGTGGAGTGCAACATCGACTACAACGGCTTCCAGATTCCCGACCGTTTCGTGGTCGGCTACGGTCTGGACTACAACGAGAGATACCGCAACCTGCCCTACATTGGTGTGCTCAAGCCGGAGGTCTACCAGCGTGAGTTGCAGGTCGGTCAGAAGTGATGGAGGTCGCGAGCGTGACTGAAGCTGTGGTCAGGGCTGTCGGGGAGTCCGCCATCGGCAGCGGTCGGGAGCTTCCCGTCCTTATTCTTGATTTTGGCGGCCAGTATACCCAGTTGATCGCCCGGCGTGTGCGTGAGGCGCACGTCTATTGCGAAATCGCCCCCTGTGACGTGCCCTGGTCGGAGCTCTCCCGGCACAATCCACGGGCCATCATCCTGTCGGGCGGACCGGCCAGTGTCTATCAGGAAGGGGCTCCCCGATGCGATCCAGCGGTATTCCATGCCGGAGTGCCGATCCTGGGCATCTGCTACGGGATGCAGTTGATGGCGCAGGAGCTGGGCGGGGATGTGCGGCGCCGGGAGGAAGGGGAGTATGGTCCGGCTGATCTCCTGCTGCGCGAAGGCAGCAGCAGCCTGCTCTTTGCCGGCATAACTTCGCCCACTCCCGTCTGGATGTCCCATGGCGACCAGGTGCTGACGCCGCCGGCCGGCTTTCGGGCGCTGGCTTCCACCGCGGTAACCCCAATCGCCGCCATGGGCGATGAGGAGCGGAAGCTATACGGCGTACAGTTCCATCCGGAAGTGGTTCACACCCGGGAGGGGAAGACCATCCTGCACAACTTCCTCTTCCAGATCGCCGGCCTCGAGCCCGCCTGGACTCTCTCGACCTTCCGGGAAGAGACAGTGGCCCGGATCCGGGCGGAAGTCGGTGCAAAGAAGGCGGTCTGCGGCCTGAGCGGCGGGGTGGATTCGGCCACCGCAGCGGTGCTCGTCCACGAGGCGATCGGCAGCCAACTTACCTGCATCTTCGTAGACCATGGGCTGCTGCGGGCCGGGGAGGCCGGGGAGGTGGTCCACACTTTCCGGGATCGCCTGGGAATCCCGCTCATTCACGTCCAGGCACAGGACCGGTTCCTGGAGCGTCTGCAGGGTGTGGTCGAACCGGAGCGGAAACGGCGCATAATCGGCGAGGAGTTCATCCGGGTATTCGAAGAGGAAGCAGCGCGTCTTGGAGATGTCACCTATCTGGTGCAGGGTACCCTCTATCCCGACGTTATCGAAAGCGGGGGTACCCCCGGTTACGGTACTGTTGCTGCAGGTAACGGGGGGCAGCGGGGACGGGCGTCGGTGATCAAATCCCACCACAACGTAGGTGGCCTGCCGGAGCGCATGAATTTGAAACTCCTCGAGCCTCTGCGGCTGCTCTTCAAGGACGAGGTTCGTCAACTGGCCGGCGAGTTGGGCCTGCCGGAAGAGATAGTCTGGCGTCAGCCTTTCCCCGGCCCGGGTCTGGCGGTGCGGATCATGGGCGAGGTAACCCGGGAACGGCTCGACTTGCTGCGTGCGGCTGACCGCATCGTAACCGACGAGATTCGACAGGCGGGCCTGGAGCGTTCGATCTGGCAGGCGTTTGCCGTGCTGCCAGGTGTGCATACGGTCGGGGTGAAGGGGGACGAGAGGTCGTATGCCGAATTGGTGGCCATCCGGGCAGTCGCCAGCGACGACGGGATGACTGCCGACTGGGCGCGGCTGCCCTACGACCTGCTCGGGCACATCTCGACCCGTATCATGAATGAACTGCCGGCCGTCAACCGGGTGGTCTACGACATCTCTCCCAAACCGCCGGCGACCATAGAGTGGGAGTAAGCAGGCCGGTCGCAATCG
>JBLNBY010000122.1:0-30240 GCA_050260295.1 Bacteroidota bacterium | reverse complement strand
GCTAAACGGTGGGTTCGATGAGCTGCTGACAGCACTTGGTAACGACACCACCTGGAGCCGGTTGCCTGACTCTCTGCCGGTACAGACCGATGCCGAGCAGGTGGTACGCCAGGGAGAAGCGGTTTGGCAGGCGGGATGGCAACCTCTGGTGGCAGCTGCCGCCAGCTGGCTCGATGAGCAGCTTGCTTGGGAGATCCGGGACCGTTTCGGGGAGACGGCCCGGGTGGAAACCGAGCTGGCCGCCGACGGTACCCTGGCTTGGATGAAGGTCACGCTCACCGGCCCGGCCCGTGGGGACAGTCACGAAGTCGACATTCAACGGTGGCTGGCCACCCGCCTGGGGGTAGCGGAGTCACGAGTGACGGTGGTACGAGACTCGTTGTTGGAACAACAGACGTTGTGGGAGCAGGAAACCCTGCCGATGGAGACAGGCCGTGCAGAGGCTGGGGGGGAGCTGGGATGACTAAGGGTACGCTACGCCTGAACCAAAAACAACAGAAGCTGTTGCGCCAGGTGGCGGTCGCCGCCCTGGCTGGTCTCTTTCTTCTCCTGCTCGCCCGGACGAGCTCCTTCACCGGCCAGACCTACCGGTTGGGCACAAGCGGTCTGACTGGCCCGGGCGACCTGGATGCACCCGCTGCCACCCCCGGCGGGAGTTCGCCGGCGGCGGGCGACAGCAGGATGCCGGGTGAAAATCCTGCCATCGGTGAAAGCGGGTCAGCCCTGCTTGCCGGCAGCAGCGGTACGGCCCTGGCCGGGCAGTCAGAGACCGAAGCCTATCGACAGCGGCTGGAAAGCGTGCTCGAAGCCACACTGGCCCAGGTCCAGGGAGCGGGTCAGGTCGAGGTTTTCCTCACCCTCTCCGACGAAGGGCGGCTCGAAGTGATGGCCAGCGAGACGCGGGAGATAAACAGGAGCGACGAAAAGGAAGGGCAACGCCAGCGCACCTCGCTGCAGGACCGCATGACACGCCAGCCGCAACTCGTGCGGAGTGGGCAGCAGGAAGAGCCGGTGATCACCCGCCGGGTGCGGCCGGAGGTGTCCGGGGTGCTGGTTCTGGCTGACGGGGCGGTTCGGGATGACATACGGCTGCAGTTGTTGGAGGCAGTGGCGACGGCGCTGGGGATCGCTGAGCACCGGGTGGCCGTACTGCCACGGGCGATGGGTGGTGGTGCCGGCGCCGGCCTTGGCGGGCGTCAGTGAGCGGCAACGAAAACCGGGACATGACGGGCATGAAAGGACGAGGGCCGGCGTAATTTCTGGCAGGAGGGGATGTACAGTGTTCATCGTGGTGGAACGGTGGATAACCCGGACCGTACTCGGGTTGATCATTGTGGCCATTCTGGCTGCCGCCTTCATCTGGGGTAGCGGTGGCAATGACCAGGTGCCTGGCCCGTCGGCCGAAGATGCCCACTGGACCACGACCAGTGCCAGCAACGACGTCGCTCGACCGGCTGGTACCAGCGCTGACGGATCCAGTGCCAACAGTGACGTGGGTGATGAGCCGACCTCGGCGTCGAAGGCTGGGGCAGGTGTCGACGGGCAGCAAACGAGCGTCGCCGCGGCGGGAGCGATGATCGGACAGGAGGCAGTGCCGGCGGGGGCTACCGGCAGTTTCTTCGCCCGCTACCGGTTGGACCGGGCCCGAACCCGCAGCCAACAGATGGAGCTCTATACCCGCATGCTCTCGGATACGGGCCTGGGAACGGAAACCCGGCAGCAGGCTCAGAAGGAGTTGATGGTGCTGGCGGCCCAGGAGGAGAAGGAGACGGCCGTGGAGAACCTCCTGCGGGCCCGCGGATATGACGAAGCCCTGGTCATCCTGGATCAGCGGGGTGCAACGGTCGTAATCCCCGATCAGGTCATGACCAAGGAAAAGGCAGCCCAAATCGGGGAGCTCGTCCGCCGGATGACGGGAGTCCCGCTCGATTCCATCTCGATCCTGCCCGTAGGGGTGTGATCGCCATCCAGGCTATCCAGATTGACAGGAGTTTGGGAAAAAAATATAATCAGTGGGACATAGACTATCCCGCGGGCGGGGTGTCGCAGCTCAGGTTGGGCGGCGCCAACCTGAGTTTTTCGTATTGGTGACTGCGGCGGCCGGTGCTGTCGCCGTATGGGGGGACAAGAAACCGCCATGGGGCTTTCGATAGATGACGTCAAGGAATTGATCAAACTTCTGGACGCGACCGGGATCGTGGACTTTCAGCTCGAGTTGGAAACGGGTGCACGGCTGACCATACGCAAGGCCGGTGCCCAGGTACCCGGCTCTGGCGTCGTCGGATTGCCGGCCGGGGGTGGCGAAAGCAGGATGGGCATCACCTCTTCCGGCGAGACAGGTGGGACGAACGGTGCTGGCCAGAGTGCAATCGTGGCTGCCGGAGGCGAACTGCGGGCGGTAGGTGGCCGGGAAGCAGCCGGGCGCAGTGAATCCCGGACGGCGGCAGTCGAGCCGGTGACTGGCGGCGAAGACGACGGCAGCACAACGAAGTTGGTGGAGGTAACCGCACCCATGGTGGGAACCTTCTTCCGGGCGCCCGCTCCCGGGGCTGAACCGTTCGTCTCCGTAGGTGACAGGATCACGGTAGGACAAACGCTCTGCATCATAGAGGCAATGAAACTGATGAACGAGATTCAGGCGGAGGTCTCCGGTCGCGTGACCGCCATCACGGCCGAGGACGGTCAGCCGGTGGAGTACGGCCAGACGCTCTTCCTCGTGGAGCCTGATTGAGATGGCCTGGTGCGACGGAGGTGTGAACACGTGTTCCACAAGATTCTCATAGCCAACCGGGGCGAGATCGCCGTCCGGATCATTCGCACCTGCCGGGAGATGGGGATCGGGACAGTGGCCATCTACTCGGAGGCTGACCGGGATGCGCTCCATGTGCAGATGGCCGATGAGGCCATTTGTGTCGGTCCAGCCCCGTCCGCAAAGAGCTATCTGAATGTGACCAATATAGTTTCGGCAGCCATGCTGACGGAGGTGGATGCGGTTCACCCAGGGTATGGATATCTGTCGGAGCGGGCGAGCTTTGCCGAGATCTGCGGGAGTCACGGGCTGGTTTTCATTGGTCCGCCCCCTGCAGTCATTGAACTAATGGGTGACAAAGCGGCTGCCCGGCGGCGTATGAAGGAAGCCGGCCTGCCCGTGCTGCCCGGCAGCGACGGTCCGGTGAAGGATCTTACCGAGGCTTTGCAGGTGGTGGAGGGAATCGGCTATCCCGTCATGATCAAGGCAGTGGCTGGCGGTGGGGGCAAGGGGATGCGGCTGGTGAAGAATGCCGATGAGTTGCGCCGGCTCTTTCCGCTGGCGCAGGCCGAGGCGGCGGCTGCCTTCGGAGACGGTTCACTATACGTGGAGAAGTACCTGGAGTCTCCCCGGCATATCGAAATCCAGATCCTGGCCGACCAGTATGGGAATGTGGTGCACCTGGGGGAGAGGGAGTGCTCTCTGCAGCGCCGCCACCAGAAGATCCTCGAAGAAGCGCCTTCGAGTGTCCTGACGCCTGCCGAGCGGGAGAGACTTGGAAGCCTTGCCGCCCAGGGAGCAGCTGCCGTCGGCTACGCCAGCGCCGGGACCATGGAGTTTCTCATGGATAACCAGCGCCGGTTCTACTTCTGTGAGATGAATACCCGCATCCAGGTGGAGCACCCGGTGACCGAGTTGATTACCGGCATAGACCTGGTCCGTGAGCAGATCCGTATCGCCGCCGGTGAGCAACTGGGTTATACGCAGGACGATATCGGGTTCAACGGCCACGCCATCGAATGCCGGATCAACGCCGAAGACCCGGACGCCGATTTTCGGCCTTCGCCCGGCCTGGTTCAGTTTTACCATGCACCCGGGGGGTACGGGGTGCGGGTCGACAGCCACCTGTTTACCGGTTATGAAGTTCCTGCTCATTATGATTCGCTTCTCGCCAAGCTGATCTGCTGGGGCAGGGATCGGCAGGAGGCGATTGCCCGGACCCGCCGGGCGCTGGGCGAGCTGACGGTGGAAGGGATTCGAACCAACATCGGGCTGCACCGTCGGATAATGCAGGAAAAGCGGTTCATCAACGGCGAACTCTCTACCCGGCTGCTGGAGGAGATCCTGCGTTCTCCCCAGTTGGTGACCGTCCCGGTAGTGGAGGCGGAGCCGGGCAGGGCGGCTGTAAGTGATGGAGGCGGAGTGGTAACAGCCGATGGAGCGACGGCAGCGGGTACGGTAGCTGCTGCCAACGATATCGGTGAGTCCGAGATCGAGGCATCCGGCCGCGGGGGGGCGGCAGCGCCGACGGCGGCGGCAATGGCGGGAGATGAGCCTGCAGAGCCCGCATCGGCCCGGGTTGCCGGAGCATGAAGCTTGTCTAGGAGGTGTCAATTATGCCTGACATCGAACGGAGTGAGATGGGAGAGCTGCACATAGCCAACGAGGTCGTCAGCATCATTGCCGGTCTAGCTGCCACCGAGGTGCAAGGGGTTGCCGGCATGAGCGGCGGAATCGCCGGCGGTATCGCGGAGATGCTGGGACGGCGTAACCTGTCAAAGGGCGTGAAGGTGGAAGTCGGAACCGAAC
Source organism: Bacteroidota bacterium (assembly GCA_050260295.1). GTDB lineage: Bacteria > Bacillota > Limnochordia > Limnochordales > DUMU01 > DUMU01. The sequence continues at coordinate 25,682 of JBLNBY010000122.1, read as the reverse complement.
AGGCCGCCGTCGACCTCTATGTGATCGTGGAATACGGTGTGCGGATTCCGGAAGTGGCTGCACAGGTACAGGAGAATGTGAAGCGAGCCGTCGAGAACATGACCGGGTTGCAGGTAGTCGAAGTCAACGTGCACGTTCAGGGGGTACACTTCCCGCAGGAGGAGCGGCCGGAGGAAGCGCCGCGGGTACGGTGAACGTATTTGACAGGATCCTGGAAGGCATAGCGTTCCTATTTTTCTTCGCCCTGGCGGTCGTCCTGGTGGTTGTCGCACTGGGGTGGGATCCGACTCCCGCCCTGGTTTACTGGCTGCCTCAGCTAGTGGTAGAGACCACCACACGCTGGGTCATCGGTGTGGCCGGATTGCTGCTCCTGGTGCTCGGGGTCTACTTCCTGACCCGAGCCACCGCCGGTGGCAACGCCGAGGGGAGCATCACCCTGGAATACCCGGGCCAGACCGGCGAGGTGCGGGTAGCGCTCCGGGCAGTGGAGTCCCTGATCTATCGGACTGTCCGCCAGGAACGGGGTGTGCGGGAGAGCGAGGTCAAGCTGCGCCACCATCCAGACGGGGTTTCCGTGGGGCTCCATCTGGTGGTGGAGCCGGACGTATCCATACCGGAGCTCACAGCTGTGCTGCAACGGCGTGTGGCCGAGTATGTGCAGCAGACTGCCGGCGTACCGGTCACGGAGGTAAAGGTGATGGTGCGCAATGTCAGCCGCCCGCCCCGGACGGAGAGAGCGTCGGGAGCAACCAGATCCTAGGGAAGGGACGATGTCGACGTGGCCTGGGATCGGGAAGGCCTCTCTTTCTGGCTGGAGTTCTGGCAGCATCACCGGGGCAAACTGGTGGGGACCGCTCTCGGCCTGTTATTTGGGTTGGCGGTAATAATCTACGGTTTCTTCGCCGGTCTTTTCCTTGCCCTCTGTACCCTGGTGGGCTACTGGATCGGACGGCGCATGGATGAAGATCAGGATATACTGGGTATGATCCAGCGGTTCTTTCATCCTCGGGGTCATCGGCAACGAGACGACTGGAAATGACCGGTAACCGGGAATGAAGGGGCTAAGACGTGGTCCACAAGGCGCGGTGAATCTCGATGAACCGACACGAAGCACGACGGCTGGCACTTCAGGCTCTCTACCAGGTTGATCTCGTGGCCGCTCGCCCGGATGTCGCATTGCAGCGGGCCGCCCGGATTCTGGACAAAGAGGGAGAAGAGGGGCTCGAGTTTGCCACTGAAGTGGTGCAGGGGGTTTACTGCCATCTGGAAAAGCTCGACCGCTGGATCGAGAGGTACGCCGTGGATTGGTCGATCGATCGTATGGCTGTGGTCGACCGCAACCTCCTGCGCCTGGCACTCTACGAGATCCTCTACCGGACCGACATCCCTCCCGCAGCGGCAGCCTCCGAGGCGGTCGAACTCGCCAAGGAGTTTGGCGACGTCGATTCGCCGCGCTTCGTCAACGGTATCATCGGCAGCTTCCTAAGGGAGCAGGCAGACATGGTGCACCGCTGAACATGGGCGATGAATGGTGTCGATGAGCGTTGCTGGTGAGCGGGTGACTTCCGAGCGCAAACTGATCCTGGGGATCGATACCAGCGCTTATACTACTTCAATAGCATTTTTCAGCGGCGATGGGCGGCTGCTCTACGAGGCGCGCTGGCGATTGCCCGTTGCTGGCGGGCGGCTCGGACTGCGGCAGTCAGAAGCCGTATTCCAACATATTACTGCCCTGCCCAAGTTGTTGGAAGAGGCTGATGACAGCTTGAAACCGCTTCTGGGGTCGTCCAACGGCGCTTCCGCCACGATGTTCCGACCGGCGGCTGACGGAGCGGAAAGGAGTGCCGGGCTGCAGCTGCCGCTGGTGGCGGTAGCGGCCAGCACTCAACCTCGTCCACGTCCTGACTCATACATGCCGGTTTTCCGCACGGGCGAGTGCTTGGGCCGGGCGATCGCCGCCGTAGCGGGAGCGGTGTTTTTCCCTTTGAGCCATCAGGAAGGACACCTTCTGGCAGCGCTGTACGAGATTTCTGCAGGCGGTGACGGCAGTTTCCCCGAAGAGTTCTTGCTGCTACATATCTCTGGCGGTACAACCGAACTCCTGCATGTCACCCGTGATCCTTCCAGCTTGCGGTTCACCGGTGCTGAACTGGGCGGATCGGTAGACCTGAAAGCCGGTCAGTTTGTCGACCGGGTGGCGGTTGCTCTCGGCCTGCCGTTTCCGGGTGGCCCCGGTCTTGAGAAGTTGGCAGCCGATGCGGCTTCCGGTAAGCTGGAAACGGTTGAACCGCAGGCCGCCCGGGTACGCCTGCCGGTTGGCGGGCGCGGTCTGCGTATCAGCTTCTCCGGTCCTGCCACGCAGGCGGAAAGGCTCATCGCCCAGGGTGTTCCGCCGCCGGCGGTTGCACTGGCCGCGCAGGATTGCCTGGTCAATACCATGCTCGAGCTCGTGCAGGCCGGGTGGATCACCCGTCCCGGGTTGCCGCTCGTCGTAGTGGGTGGGGTGGCAGCCAATCAGGCTTTACGGCGGGCACTGAAGGAGCTGGCGGAGAGTAGGGGGGCGGATCTGCACTTTGCCTCGGCAGAGCGTAGCACCGACAATGCCGTCGGCATCGCCTTCGGCGGCTGGCAACTGTGGAAGTGGGGGAGGAGACCAACCGATGTCTGAAGCCGTACGCTTCGTGCAGCAGCACGCCGGGTTTCCGGCTGTTTTAGGCCATTCCGGCTTTCCCGTTCCTCCCGCCGGCCAGACCATTCTTACCATCAGCCAATTGACCGGGATGATCCGCGAGCGGCTCGAAGGTTATGCACCCTTCAGGGCGCTCTGGGTACGCGGGGAGATCTCCAACTTCAAGCGGCACACCTCCGGCCACCTCTACTTCACCCTCAAGGACCGGGGAGCTATTTTGCGCTGTGTGATGTTTCGGTCCCAGGCGGGCAGGTTGAGTTGTACCCCGCAGAACGGGCTCGAAGTCATCGCCGTCGGGTCGCTCAAAGTCTACGAAAGCGGTGGTGAATACGAGCTGGTGGCGGAAGCGCTGCTTCCGGCCGGCGTCGGCCAATGGTACATACAGTTCGAAGAGGTTAAATCCCGGCTGGCGGCCGAAGGGCTGTTCGATAGCGGGCGCAAGCGGCCGCTGCCTTACTTCCCCCGGCGGATCGGCGTGGTCACCTCGGCGACGGGAGCGGCCATTCGGGATATCATCAAGGTCATCACCCGGCGTGCGGCTGGAGTGGAGGTCTTGCTTTCCCCGGCTCTGGTACAGGGAGAGGGCGCACCGGCCTCCATCATCCGGGCGATGGAGCGGCTGGTCCCGTGGCGGCCGGACGTGGTGATCGTGGGGCGAGGCGGCGGTTCACTCGAGGATTTGCAGGCATTCAACGACGAGCAGCTGGCCCGGGTGATCGCAGACTATCCTTTCCCGGTCGTGTCGGCCGTCGGCCATGAGACTGACACCACCATCGCCGACTTCGTGGCCGACCAGCGGGCTCCGACCCCGTCGGCTGCCGCGGAGATGGTAGTTCCCGATCGGCATGAGCTTGCGCAGCGGGTTGCGGGGCTGAGCCGGCGGCTGCAGCTGGCGCTGCGGCGGGGGGTCGAAAGGCGACAATTGGGGCTGGAAAGGCTTTTGGCCCGTCCCTGGTTTCGGCGGCCGCTCGACCTGGTGGATCTGCGTCGGCGCAGGCTGGACGAGCTTTGGCCGCGGGCAGAAAGCGTGGTCGCCTCCCGGGTTGCGGAGGAACGTCAGCAGCTGGCCGTGCTCGTCGGGCGCCTGGAGTCTCTCAACCCGCTGGCAGTTTTGACCCGGGGCTATGCGGTTTGCCATACAGCCGATGGCCGTGTCGTCAGCCGGGCGGCGCAGGTGACCGCCGGGGACGAACTCACGGTTTGGATGGTAGACGGCGAGGTCGGTTGTCGGGCCGAGCGCGTCAGCCTGAAGACGAAGGAAGGGGGTCATCCGTTTGCCGTCGGAGAATGAGGCGCAGCCTTCGTATGAGGAATCTTTGGCCAGGTTGGAGAAGATAGTGGAAAGATTGGAAGCAGGTGAAACCTCGCTGGCGGAATCGCTGCAACTCTTCGAAGAGGGAATCAAGCTCGTGCGGCTCTGCAATGACAGGTTGGAGGCGGCAGAGGTCCGGATCCGTCAGTTGACCGAGACTCCGGACGGGACAGTGAGTGCAGTACCATTTGCGGCGACGCCAGAAGAGTGCGAACCGAGCCAGGCAACCGGCCAGGCAACCGGCCAGGCAACCGGCCAGGTAGCCGGCGAGGCAACCGGCCAGGTGGCCGGGAAGAGCAGCGGGAACGGAAGTGGAGCAGAAGAATGAGGAGGCTGACCGGCTCGGAGAAAACGCCCGGTTGGGATGAACTGCGACAGTTGGTGGATGAGGCGGTGGCTGCTGCCGTGCCGGCCGGCAACTTCCCGCCCCGCCTGTGGCAGTCGATGTCGTACACGTCCGGCTCGGGCGGCAAACGATTGCGCGGGAGCCTTGCTCTTGCCAGCTGCGCGGCGGCGGGGGGCGAGTGGCAGAAGGCTTTGCCAGCAGCCGTAGCCGTGGAATTGGTCCACGCCTACTCCCTCATTCACGACGATCTTCCTTTGATGGATGACGACGACTTTCGCCGCGGTCGACCGACGAACCACAAGGTTTTCGGGCCGGCGGTGGCGCTCCTGGCCGGCGATGCCCTGCAGGCGTATGCGTTCGCAGTGTTGGTCGATGCGGCCAACGGCGCCCGTCCGGAGCTGCAGCTGGCTTGGGTTCGGGAGTTGAGCATGGCTGCAGGGCCCGAGGGACTGGTGGGCGGACAGTTCGTCGATTGGGTGGCGGAAGGCGGGCGTTGGCAGGAGATGGCGGGAACACCCGCATTGGCCGGTTTGCCGCCGGCCGCAGGAATGCTGGAGTATGTTCACCGGCACAAGACAGGAGCTTTGATCACGGCGGCCGCCCGTATGGGAGGCCGCGCGGCCGGGTTGAAGGATGACGACGAAGTCCTGGTGCGGCTGGGAGTATATGGGGCCGAACTCGGCCTGGCCTTCCAGATTACTGACGACTTGCTCGACGAAGTTGGTGACCCGGCAGCCACCGGCAAGGATGTGGGCCGGGACCGCCGGCGCGGAAAGCTTACATATGTTGCCTTATATGGCGTGCAGGCGGCGCAGAAGGCGGCCCGGCGGGCGGTATTGCGGGCGCAGGAAGCGCTTGTGCCCCTGGGTGAAAGGGCTCTCCCGCTGGTGGAGCTGGCTTCCCAGGTGCTTGATCGTACCCGGTGACCAGTGCCTATGCACCGCCCACCGGCTAAATCGAATAACCGGGCCCAAGCAAGGCTCGGCAGTGCGGTGGCCAGTGGCCTGGCGACCGGTGGCTCGGCAGCCAGCCGGTCAAGCTCGTGGCTCGCTCGGCAGCCAATCGGTTCGGCTGCGGCTTCAAGGCACGCTTTGGGCGTTGCGAAAATGCAGCCTAAGCCGGCTGAGACCCGTGCCCGGTCGGTTGGAACTGTGTGGCAGGTACAATCTGTACCCGGCTTCGGAGCGAGGGCAGGTAGAAAAAGTACCTGGCTCAGCCTGGGAACGTTCCCATCAGTCATGGATCGGCGGGGGCTGATGCCGACAGACAGCTTCGTGGTAACGTCGTGCATGCAAAAGCCCAGCTTGAACGTTCGCATAGCAACATCGCCTCCCGTCGCCGACACGCAAGACCCCTATCCGGTCGGTTGGGGCTGTCTGGCAGGTGCAGTTTATACCTGGCTTGGGAGCGAGGGTGGGTAGAAAAACTACCTGGTGTAGGGTGCATAGTGCGGGAACGTTCCCATCTGCCGTGGGCCGGGCATGCTGGTTATCGCTGGCGTGGCGTAGTGGCGCCGGGCCAGTGGTGCTGGACATTTGAGGGCCAGAGTAGTACAATTTATTCTTGCAGCTTTGGCTGATTCAGTATCCTAGTGCAGTGACGCGCCGGCGAAGACGGCCCTAAAAAGCCGTCGCTGGCAAACCGATGAAGTCCCTGGCGGTGGCTGGAGACGCCCAGTCTCGGGCTGCTGCTGGGGGTTAAGGGGCGGGGGCGATCCGCAATGGCATGCGGGCGTTGACCCCTTCTCCGTGGAGGCCCAACGCTGTGACCGTGCTCAGGCACTTTGGTGCTTGCTGCCGGTTATGGCCTGGGGACGAACCTGCATCTGGTTGGCCGCAACCGGCTGGGTGCAGTGTAGCCTGCCTTGCGTGGTCCGGTGGGAAAAGAGGTTCCGAGGCTTGTCTCGCAGGCCGGGGACAGGATCTCGCTGCTCTTCAAAACCGGGCTGCTAAAGAGGCTAGCCGGTGCCGGACTGTCCGAGGAAAACTCCTAGGCTGACCCGGACGGGGGTAGGCCGGGATTGCGGTGTGGTCTAAGTGGCAATCCAGCCGCGCCTATGGCAACAGGGCGCAGCAGCCGGAAAGGGGAAACCGCCCGGCCGGCGACGGCGGGGAGGGCTGTTGGGAAAACCTGCTGGACCTCAAGCCACAATGTTTACCGGTACTACTATCAGCCAGACAGGGCGGTGTCCGGAATGTGGCGCTGGCCTGCACCCGCGCGTAATGACGCGGGTGCTTTTTGTTCGCTCTAGGTTTGGGCTTGTGACTGAGAGAAAGGGCGCGCGGGAATGGGTAAACGGTTTGCCGTCATGGGAGGGCTGGCATTTGCTGCCTCCCTGTTTCTCACCGGCTTCACCCAGGGGGCGGCCACAGGGGTACCGCCGCTTTTGGCCGCCGTTATCCTGGTACTGGTGATCCTGAGTGGCATCGTCTTTGACGTTATAGGTGTAGCTACAACTACCGCTGCGGAGAAACCGCTGCATGCACTGGCCAGCGACCGGGTTTTGGGTGCGTCGCAGGCGATCAGACTGGTACGCCGGCGCGACCTGGTGGCGACCGTGACTAACGATATGATCGGTGATATCCTGGGAACCATAGGAGGCGCAATGGGTGCCACTCTGGCGGCCCAGCTTTCCCTGCCAGGAGTGCTGCAGGATCCGGTCGTACGGTCGGTGGTAATCGTTGCCGGGACGGCGGGACTGACGGTCGGCGGGAAGGCCGGTTTCAAGCGAGTGGCTTTACGTCACAACCAGAATATCGTGCTGTTGACTGGACGAGTTCTCGCCCTGGCGGAAAGAGCGGCCGGCCGGTCGTTCCTGGGAAACACCCGGGACGGTCGTCGAATCCGATGGCGAGCGAGGAGGCGGTAGGGTGCGGCTCCTTGATCAGATCGACTCCCCCGCAGACTTGCGCCGGCTTTCCCGGCTGCAACTGCGGCAGCTCGCGCAGGAGCTGCGTGAGGAGATCATCAATACAGTATCTACCAACGGTGGCCATCTGGCGCCCAACCTGGGCGTTATTGAGTTGACACTCGCCCTGCACACCGTGTTGGACACTCCCCGCGACAAACTGATCTGGGATGTCGGCCACCAGGCTTATGCCCATAAACTCCTCACGGGGCGGAGGGACAGGTTTTCCACGCTACGGCAGCAGGGAGGGCTGAGCGGTTACCCGCGCCGGGAAGAAAGCCCGTATGATACCTTCGGCGTGGGACACGCCAGCACGTCCATCTCGGCGGCGCTGGGCATGGCGGTGGCCAGGGATCGGAAAGGCGAGGAGCACCGGGTGGTGGCAGTAATCGGCGATGGCGCCCTGACCGGCGGCATGGCATACGAAGCCCTCAACCACGCCGGGCAGCTCGGGACTCAGCTTCTTGTCGTCCTCAACGACAACGAGATGTCGATCTCCCCCAACGTGGGGGCAATTGCCCACTATTTGAATAGGCTCCGCATCGAACCGGGCTACAACCGGGCCAAGACCGATCTCAAGGCCCTGGCCCGCCATCTGCCCGGTGGCCAGCGGGCGTTCGACCTCGCCTCCCGCGTGAAGGATTCGGTGAAGCACATGCTGCTGCCGGGAGCGCTCTTCGAAGAACTCGGCTTTGCGTATTTCGGGCCGCTGGACGGGCACAACATCGAGGAGTTGCAGCGGGCACTCCGGTGCGTGCTCAAGCTCTGGCGACCCGTGCTACTGCATGTTATCACCCAGAAGGGTAAGGGTTATCAGCCCGCCGAGAATGATCCCGCCCGCTACCACGGGACGGTCGCCTTCGACCGCTTGACCGGGCGCACTACCGTCAAGTTGTCCGGCCCGTCATATTCGGCGGTCTTTGCCGACACCCTGGTTCAACTGGCGGCAGATGATCCGCGCATCGTGGCCATCACGGCCGCCATGCCGGACGGTACGGGGCTGGACCGCTTCGCCAAGATGTATCCAAACCGGTGTTTTGATGTCGGTATTGCTGAACAGCATGCTGTTACCTTTGCCGCCGGCCTGGCTGCCAGCGGGTTGCGGCCGGTGGTGGCGATCTACTCCACCTTCCTGCAGCGGGCTTACGACCAGGTCATTCATGACGTCTGTCTGCAGCGGTTGCCCGTGATCTTCGCCCTTGATCGGGCGGGGCTGGTTGGGGAGGACGGGGCCACCCACCAGGGTGTCTTCGACCTTGCCTACCTGCGGGCCGTGCCCAACCTCAACCTGGCTGCTCCCCGGGATGCAGACGAACTGCGCTCGCTCTTGCGCACCGCCCTGGATGCCGGCGGGCCGTTTGCCATCCGTTACCCGCGGGGGACAGCCCTCTGGCGGGGGGGCGAGGTCCCGCCCCCGGCGGTTCTGTCGCAACCGATCAAACCGCTTGCGGTGGGACGGGGCGAAGTGCTGGCGGAAGGGTCACGCGTCGCACTGGTGGCTTACGGGGCCATGGTAGAGCCGGCCCGGCAGGCTGCAGCGTTGTTATTGCAAACGGGAATCACTGCGACGGTGGTCAACGCCCGCTTTCTCAAACCGCTGGACGAGCCTCTGCTCGTCCGGGTCGGACGCAGCCATCCACTGGTGGTTACCCTGGAAGAAGGTGTACTGGCCGGAGGATTCGGAAGTGCCATTCTGGAACTATTTGCCACCCATGACCTGCAGGTACCCGTGTTAAGGCTGGGAGTACCCGACCGCTTCATCGAGCATGCGTCCCAGGCGGAGCAGCGCGAAGGCCTGGGGCTGACTGCCACTGCCATTGCGGCGGCAGTCCGGGAAAGATTGGCGGATGGCGAAACGACCGAGATGCTGTCAGCCCGCATCCTTTCGGCGGTCAACTGAGGTTGGCAATGGGGACGGAGAGAAAACGCCTGGATGTGGCTTTGCTCGAGGCCGGGCTGCTGGCCAGCCGGGAGGCGGCCCGGGGTCTGATTCTGGCCGGGCAGGTCCTGGTAGATGGGCAGGTAGTGGACAAGCCGGGGACGAAAGTGGACCCGGAGAGCCGCCTGGAGGTGGTGGGGCCGAAAAACCCATACGTCAGCCGCGGCGGGCTCAAGCTCCAAGCCGCCCTCGAGGCCTTTCCGGTGCCCGTCGCCGGGGTGGTGGCGCTCGACGTAGGTGCTTCCACCGGAGGTTTTACCGACTGCCTGTTGCAGCACGGAGCTCGCCTCGTTTACGCCGTCGACGTTGGCTGGGGGCAGCTCGCCTGGAAGCTGCGGCAGGATCCGCGCGTGCACGTGCTGGAGCGTACCAATATCCGTTATCTGGAACCTGAGGCGATTACAGGAGAAAGCCCCGCGCTGGCCACCATCGATGTCAGCTTCATCTCCCTACGACTGGTACTGCCGGCAGTTCACAAGCTGGTATTGCCGGGAAGTCCCGTCATTCCACTGATAAAACCCCAATTCGAGGCAGGACGGGCGCAAGTGGGGAAGAAGGGTGTCGTAAGGGATCCGCGGGTGCACCGGGAGGTTCTCTACAATGTGGGCGACTTCGCCCGGGAATCCGGTTTTGCGCTCCTTGGTTTGATCGCTTCGCCAATCCTGGGGCCGGAAGGGAACCGGGAGTTTCTTGCCTGGCTCGAAGCCATAGCGCCTTCCCCTGAATCTTCCGGGAGAGGTTTGACTCCGGAGCAGTGGCGACAACTGTCTGACCAGGTGGTGCAGGTGGTGGGTGAGAGTGGAGAATAGGCCCATCACGCGGGTGGGGCTTTGGCCTCATCCCCAAAAGGCGGAGGCGCTCAGGCTCGCCCGCGAGCTGGTTTCGCTGCTGCAGGCGAAAGGAGTTTCCGTCTGGCTTACCGAAGAGGGACGGGAACGGCTTACCGATGTAACCGTGCAGGGGGTCTGCGGGCCGGAGGAGATCGGTGGGCAGATCGAGTTGCTGGTGGTGCTGGGCGGAGACGGTGCCCTGCTTTCGGCAGCCCGGGCCGTTGCCAGGGAGGAAGTGCCGCTGCTCGGGGTGAACGTTGGCCACCTGGGGTTTCTCACCGAGCTGGAAGGTGGGGATGTCGAGCAGGCCGTGGACAGACTCCTCGCCGGAGACTTCCGACTGGACAGCCGGCTGATGCTGCGGTCGCGTGTCGAGCGCCAGGGGGAGATCGTGGCCGAGCACCTGGCCCTCAATGACGTCGTCATCACCCGGACCACCTTCGCCCGCATGATTCGCCTGCGGACGTTCGTCGGCGGTGAGTTCGTAGTCGAGTACATGGCTGACGGGATGATCGTGGCAACGCCGACCGGTTCAACAGCCTACTCGCTCTCCGCGGGGGGGCCGATTGTCAGCCCGGAAGTTGAGGCAGTGGTCATCACGCCCATCTGCCCCCATACGCTTGCTGCCCGTTCGATAGTGGTACCGCCCCAGGAAGGGATCGTCGTGGAACTGGTCGGGCGGGAAGAAGGGACGCTGTTGACTGTGGACGGCCAGGAGGGAGTCCCGCTGATCAAGACGGATCGGCTGCTGGTGGAGGTAGCCCCTTACCGCACCCGGCTCGTGCGCCTGCACGCCCGTAGCTTTTATGCTTTGCTGCAAAGCAGGTTGCGCCGTCAGCCCGGCGAATGGTAGCAGGTCGCGGAAGGAGGCGGCAGGAACGATGGTCAAGGAAAGGCGGCAGGCAGCCATTTTGCGGCTTATTCGCACCAATCGTATCGAGACCCAGGAGGAATTGGTCGACCTGTTGGAGCAAGAAGGGATTCCGGCAACCCAGGCTACGGTCTCACGCGACATCAAGGAATTGCGTCTGATCAAGGTGAAGGCAGGCGATGGCCACTCCTATTACGCAATTGCTCCCAACAGCAGCTCCGGCGATCTGGTTCAGCGGGCTCGCCGGGCATTTCAGGACTATGTCCTGCAGATGGACTGGACGGGAGATCTGGTGGTCTTGCGTTGCCTCTCCGGTACTGCCTCCACTGTCGGTCAGGTGCTGGACGACCTGCAGTGGGACGAAGTGATGGCCACTCTGGCGGGGGACGACACGTTGCTGGTGATACTTCGACGGCCGGAGGGAGAGTTGCCTGAGTGGGAGCCGCTGCGGACTGTGTACCGGCGGCTGCAGGAACTACGTGAGCCTGAGGCCTAGGCGCTGACCCCCGACTCTGCCGGGTGCAGGTGGTGAAACCGGTGCTGACCGACCTCCACATCCGCGATTTTGCTCTCATCGAAGAGGTTTTTCTTACTTTTGGGCCTGGACTGACGGTACTGACCGGTGAGACCGGGGCGGGCAAATCTATCATCATCGACGCGTTACTACTGGCTTTGGGCGGCCGAGGAGATGCCGGGCAGATCCGGGAGGGTGCTTCCTCGCTTTTGGTCGAAGCGGTGTTCGACCTGGGTGGGCTGGGGGCGGCAAGTGAGGCGAGTGCCCCACCCACCGGAGTCGTTGCCTGCCGTCAACTGCTCGGCGAGCTCGGCCTCTTGGATGCCGACGAGCCCGATACGCTAGTTCTCGCCCGGGAAATCCTGGTGTCGGGTCGCAGCCGGTGCCGGGTGAATGGGCGGCTGGTGCCGTTGCGGGTGCTCGGCCAGATCGGTGCGACCCTGGTTGACTGGCTGGGTCAGCACGAGCACCAGTCGCTGCTGCAGCGGGAGGCCCAGCGGGTGTTGCTCGACCGATTTGGCGGCGAGGAGTTGCTGGAACAGGTCAAGGTTGTCAACAAACTATACCAGAAGTTGTCGCAAGCTGCAGGGGAGCTCGACCGCTTGCAAGCGGTCGAGGCAGCCCGAGAACGGGAACTGGATCGTCTCCGTTACGAACTGGGAGAGATTGATGCAGCCGGCTTGCAGGAGGGCGAAGAAGAGGAGCTTCTTCGGGAGGAAAAGCGGCTGCGGCATGCCGGACAGCTCTTGGAAGCGGCCACTTTCGCCTACCGGTTGATGTACGAGGGTGAGAAAGGGGAAACGGCTGCGGCGCTCGACCTGGTGGGGCAGGCGGTCTCCCAGCTCGAGGCGGCGGCCAAGCTGGACGGTGAGGTTTTGCCGGTTCTCCAGCTCTTGCAGTCCGTGGAGGAGGAGCTGAGCGAGGCAGCCCAGGCGCTGCGCCGTTACAAAGAAGGGCTCGATATCGATCCCGAGCGGCTGGAAGCGGTGGCCACCCGGCTCGATCTGATCCGGCGACTGGGCCGCAAATATGGTGGCGGTGTGGCGGCCATCCTCGCGTACCGCCGGGAGATCGGGGCGAAGATTGCCGAGCTTGAGGGAAACACTGCCCGGGTCGAGGAACTCGTCCGGCATGTTGCCGTGTTGCGGGAAGCCCTGGTGCGAGAGGCGACACGGCTTTCGGCCCTGCGGCAGCGGGCGGCCGACCGCCTGGCCGAGGAGCTGCCGGCCGAGCTGGCTAAAGTGGCTCTGGAGCAGGCCCGTTTCCAAGTGGCCCTTACGCCTCTCGAGCGGTCGCCCGAACCAGGCGTGGGGGTGCCGGTCGGTCCGTACGGGGCTGAAGGCGTCGAGTTCCTCTTCTCCGCCAACCCGGGCGTCTCCCCGGAGCCGCTGGCCAAAGTCGCCTCCGGCGGTGAGCTGTCCCGGGTCAACCTGGCTTTGAAGGTCATTCTCGCTGCCGCCGATGCTACACCGGTGCTGGTCTTCGATGAGGTGGAAGCCGGGGTGGGCGGACGGACGGTGTTGCGTCTGGCAGAGGTTCTGGTTGAACTGGCCTGCCGTCACCAGGTGCTCTGCATTACCCACGCTCCGGTCGTGGCAGCACAGGCCCACGCCCAGTGGGTGGTGGAGAAGGCTGTTACGGGTGGCCGGACGCAGGTCCGTCTGCGCTGGGTGCAGGGGGACGAGCGGTTGCGGGAGATCGTCCGCATGCTGGGCGGCGACGCCGACTCCCCGGTGGTCCGGGAGTATGCCCGCCGGTTGCTGGACCGCCAGGAGGCGAATACGGTCGAACAGTAGAGCGGCAGTAGAAGCGAGGAATCTCCCCGCTGAGGCCAAAAATAGCTGGTAAACCCTGCCCATAATCCTGCAGGGCGCCGGACATGCTACTGCTCGAATCACGCTGCCTGTCAGGCAGTGAGAGGAGGGCAGGCATGCCAGGGGGCAGACTGCAGCGTCTTCTTCTAGCTTTCCTGGTTCTGACCGGATTTATTGGTTCCGTTCTCGGGTGGTCGGTCTGGCGCTATCCCGCGTCCCTGCGCCTGTTTCCCGATCAACCGCTGCCCTTTGCTTCCGCTTTTCCTTTGTCCGTGGCCACTACGCCCGCGTCAGGGTTGAATACGACGTCAGGGCTGGATACGAGCTTGCCCGCCACGTATCGTCTGGACATCCGCGTCGGGCGTTGGACTCTTCGTACCGTGGAACTTCAGGTGGTAACTCCTACCGAAGTCATCCCGGGGGGAGATGCCATTGGTGTGCTGCTTGCTCCGCAGGGCCTGATCGTCTCCCGGCACCAGCCCTTGACCGGCGCTGACGGGAAGGAATACTACCCGGCCAGGGACGCCGGAATCGAGGTGGGGGACGTGCTGATCGAGGTGGAGTCACACAAGGTGGAAGCGCCGGCCGACGTTTCATTGCTGGTGGACACCTACGCCGCCCGGGGAGAGGATCTTGACGTCACCCTGCTCCGCCGCGGCCAACTGATCCACACTAGCATCCGTCCGGTCGCCGTACGGACTCCGAGACCAGACGGTTCAGAACGGATGACATACCTGCTCGGGCTGCTTCTGCAGGAACCGGTGGCTGGGGTTGGAACGCTCTCCTTCGTCGACCCGGAGACCGGAGTCTTTGGCGCGCTGGGCCATATGGTCGTGAGCAGCAATGGAAATCCGCTACCCATGGTGTCGGGCCGGATCGTCAGTGCCTACATCACAGGCATTCAACCGGGCTGGCGGGGGCTGCCGGGTGAGAAGATCGGTATCTTCGACAGCCGGCAAAACCTGCTGGGCAGCATAGAAAAGAACACCGCCTTCGGGATTTTTGGCCACCTGTATCCGTCAGCCAGCGCAACGGTGGCCACCCGCAAGGTCACCGGCTCGTCCTCGTTGGAAGGGTTTCCGCACAAGGTACCGGTGGCATTGGCCCACGAGGTCGAGCGGGGTCCGGCATACATGCTGACAGTATTGCACGGGCGGGAGATCGAGGCCTTCCAGGTTCGAATCGAGAAGGTGACGCGCCAGTCCCGCGCGGATGACAAGGGGTTGATCATCAAGGTAACCGATCCGCGACTGCTGCAGGAAACCGGAGGAATCGTCCAGGGAATGTCTGGCAGCCCCATCCTGCAGCAGGAGGATGGCCAGCTAAAGCTGGTCGGTGTTGTGACTCACGTTTTCGTCAATGACCAGACCCGGGGCTATGGGATCCTTGCCGAGTGGATGATGGCCGAAGCCGGTCTCTGGAGGCCGGATTCGAGACGATCCAACACGCCGGAAACCCTGCTCGAGGGCTCGCGGCCCTCCTTGGGGCCCGCAGCGGGTTGGTCGGCGCCAGGAAGGAAGTCGGGGACTGCCGTCGAAGGACATGCTGCGGCATAGCCGTCCTCATCCGCACGGAATCCGCACGGAAACATGAGGAGGCGAGCATCGGCCCATGGCAATCGGCAAGCCGATCGGGCTTCTCGTTGCGGATGCAGACCGCAACTTCACCGGAGAATTGAAGGAAGCACTCAGCAAAACCTACAACCCTTTCATCCTGTTGGGAGTCGTGGAAAATGGACCTGCTGTCGTGCGGGCATGTGAAAGGCAGCAGCCGGACATTCTGCTGCTGGATCTCGTACTACCGGAGTATGACGGCTTTGCCGTTCTCGAGGAATTGAAGGAGCGTACCCTTCTCGAGCGTATCAAGCTCGTAGTTCACACGGCTCTCTACGACGAATCCGCGATCGCCCGGTGCATCAATGGCTACCGTGTGGCGTACTTTGCCGCCAAACCGCTACAGTTTCCACTCCTGCTCGACCGCCTCCGGGAGGTAGCCAGAGGGGAGTGGCCGGTTGGGGTTGGGGATCAGATGGTCCGTGGTGTCCGCCAGGTTGAAGAGGCGGCCATGGATCATCTGACCCGCCTTGGTATTCCCGCCCATTACAAGGGATATCAATACCTAAAAGATGCCATCCGGTTGACGGTGGTTTCACCGGAGCTTCTTTCCCCCATCACCAAGCGGCTCTACCGCATCGTCGCCGAGCGCCACGCGACCAGTCCCGACCGGGTAGAACGGTCGATCCGCCATGCCATCGAGACAGCCTGCACCCGGGGCAACCTCGAGTTCTTGCAGGCACTCTTCTCCTATAGCGTCGACCGGGAGCGGGGCAAGCCCTCCAACTCCCTCTTCATCGCCCGTCTGGCGGACAAGATCCGAGTCGAATCCCGTTAGAAAACCGGCTCCTCTGCTCATGTTAATCATGAAAAAGGCCGCGCGGAAACAGGCAGGGTGGCAGACTGAGACAACCGAGGCAACCAGGGCAACTCAGCCTGTAGCCCTGCTGGTTTCCGGCAAGTAGGGGCATGGGTCTATGGCGGAGGAAGGAATCATCATTCGCGGCCGGGCGCGACTTGGGAGGCGGACCAAGGAATTGGTGCGGCGTCTCGAGCCTGGCGACATCGCGGTGATCGATCATGCCGATCTCGATGAAGTAGCGGCGGAAGCGCTGCTCAAGGCTGGGGTTGGGGCGGTGGTCAACACCCGTCCCTTCATCAGCGGCCGGTTTCCCCATCACGGTCCCGACTTGCTTTTGGCGGCTGGTATCACATTGCTGGAAGAGGTCGACCCGGGCATATTCGACCGCGTCGAGGATGGAAACGAGTTAGCCGTGGATCATCTGGGGCACATCGTTTGTACCGGCAAGCTCATCGCCCGGGGAGTCTTCTTTGACCTGCAGGAGGCGGAGAGGCGTCGCCGGAGAGCCGAGCAATACTTGGACCAAGCCTTGACCCGTTTCGTGGAAAACACCCTGGATTATGCCCAGCGGGAGAAAGAGAGCCTGTTGGGGCCAGTGTCGCTTCCGGAAGTACCGCTCGACCTGAAGGGTAAACAGGTGGTGGTGGTGGTACGCGGCCCAGGGTTCAGGCAGGATCTCGAGGCGATCGCTCCCTATCTCGAAGACGCCCGGCCAGTTGTGATCGCCGTCGATGGTGGTGCCGATGCGCTGCGGGAGATTGGTCACCGGCCCGATCTGGTCGTCGGTGACATGGATTCGGTCAGTGATGAGGCGCTGCGAGACTGTCAGCACCTGGTAGTCCACGCCTACCCAAACGGTAAAGCCCCAGGGATGGCCCGCCTGGAGCAACTGGGGTTGGCCGCGAGGGCCAAAGTCGCGCCTTTGACCGGGACCAGCGAAGACCTGGCCATGTTGTTGGCCGCCCAGGAAGGAGCTTCCCTGATTGTCCTGGTGGGAGGGCACAGCAACCTGGTCGACTTTCTGGAAAAAGGAAGGCCGGGTATGGCCAGTACTTTCCTGGTGCGTCTCAAAGTCGGTCCACGCCTGGTAGATGCCCGTGGCATCAGCGAAATCTACGCCCGCCGGCGGGAACGTCGCCGGGACATCGCTCTGGTGGCCGGAGCAGCCCTCTTCCCTGCTCTGGTACTTTTCGCCCTGTCGCCCTTCTGGACCAGTTTGGCTCGGCTCGTTCGCATCTGGTTCATCTGGCGACTGGGAGTATGAAGACCTCCAGGGCAAGCCGGGAAAACTAAGTACGTGACAGCAGGTGAGGCGGGGGCGGGATACGTGAAGGGGGGATAGAGAGGCGATGCGTAGCAGCCGTCTGCCGGTATTGACCCTGGTGGCGGTCTTCGTATCCCTGGGCCTTGGCCTGCTGATGGGAGCCGCCATTTCCGGCAGCGACGAGATCCGGCTTCGCCAACAGGCGGTGTTGACCAACCTCGAGTCAGAGGTGGTCCGGGTCCGGTCGGTACAGGATGAGTTATCCTTGCGGCTGCATGCAGAGACCGCCGCCCGCCAGGCAGCGGAAAACGTCAACCAGACTTTGCTGGAGTGGGCAGTGGCCGACCGCCTGCAGGGGGGGCAGGTTGCCATTTTCTACGCATCGCCCGGAGCAGTCGGAGCTGCTCGTTCCCTGCGGCGGCTTTTACAGCTGTCGGGAAGCCAGATAGTCTACGAGTACCGCCTGGATCCTCTGGCGGGGAGTACTTCTGATGTGACCCAACTCCTGGCCGGTATCTCCGCCGCTGTTTCTAGGGAGCGGGAGAGATCGGCGAAACCGCCGGCGTTTCCCAATCAGACTCCCGAGCAACCACAGGCGAGTCCGCAGTCATCGGAAGAGCCGTTGACGTCTACGGCCGTTGACGAAGATACAGGCGGCTCGTTGATCGTGCTGGTCCTGGTAAAGGCCGGCGACCGGCCCCAGAGCCCGGCCCGGCAGGGTGTGGATGCTGTTGCAGAGCAGGCTGCGAATGAGAAAGCATTCTTGAACTTCCACCGTGAGTTGCTGCGACAAGCACGCCAGCAGGGCATCGAGCGGATAGCCCTCGGAGTTTTCCGGGACGGCACTGAGGTTTCAGAGAGCCTCATTCAGACGTATGCACGGCAACAGGCGCTGGTCGTGGACGGGGTGGACAAAAGCGGAGGCCAGGCGGCATTGGTGCTCGGGTTGAGTGTGGACGCCCGGGGGGTGCTGGGAATCTTCCCCGATGCGGTCCTGATTCCGGCATACCCCCGGGCCATTCCGGCCGGTTCAGAGGCAGGTTACGAAGGCGAGCTGCGGGACGAGGAGACCGGGGGGGCATTCTGAGGTGCGTGTGAGTGCCGTGATTCCCGCCTTCAATGAGGAAGGCAGGGTGGGAGACACCGTCCGCGCGTTGGTGGCATCCCCACTGATTGACGAAGTGGTCGTTGTAGACGACGGTTCACGAGACCGTACGGCGGTCCAGGCTGCTGCGGCGGGGGCTCGCGTCGTCTCGCTGCCACGCAACCGGGGCAAGTCTGCCGCCCTGGCGGCGGGAGTGCGGGAAGCGCAGGGAGATGTCCTTCTTTTCGTTGACGCCGACCTTGGCGGCAGTGCGACCCTCATGCCCATGCTGCTTGGGCCGGTTCTGGTGGGAACTGCCGACATGGTGATCGCTGACCTGCAGCCGGCTGCCACTCCGGGGCGTCAGAAACGGGGCGGGGGCTTCGGTCTGGCGGTAAGAGAGGCGTCACGGGCCATTCGGGAGATGACGGGCTGGCAACCCCGCTCCCCCCTGTCCGGCCAACGGGCTTTGCGCCGGGCGCTCTGGGATAGTGTCGGCCCGTTGCCCCATGGCTTCGGAATCGAAGTGGCCCTCACCATTCGTTCGTTACAGCAGGGATTTCGGGTGATGGAGTTGCCCATCGCCTTTCAGCACCGGGTTACCGGTTGGGACTGGCGGGGGATATACCATCGGGCGAAGCAGTGGTGGGCGATTCGCCGGGCTATCCAGATTTGCCGCCGGGCGGCACTGCTGGGCGGCGGCGGCGGAGGAGGAGGGGAGTGTTAGGGGCCGACCTGCCTGTGAACGGCTGGCGGAGTCTGGTGTTGCTCCTGACGGTCGCAACCGCGCTGATAACCCGCTTGCTGGTACCGGTATTGGCACGGATGCTCGAACGGGGAGGGCTTATGGCCGGGAACTTTCAGGGACGCACCCTTCCCACCGCCATGGGCATTGGGATCGTCGTACCGCTGCTCTTTGCTCTTGGAACGGGGACTTGGGTGGGCGTGGTCGACGCCGTCATCGGTCTGAGCCTGCTATTCAGCCTTTCTACGCTTGCATTCCTGGGTTTCGTGGACGACACGTGCGGTGACCACACCTACCGGGGGTGGGGCGGTCACTGGCGCGCCTTGCGGGCGGAGTCTCTCCTTACGACCGGTCTTTTGAAAGCGGCCGGGGGCGGTTTCGTCGCCCTCGTGGCGGCTGTCGCCGGGATTTCGGGCGGGCGGCCCGTGGGGCCGGCCTTGGTGCCGGCCGTGGTTACCGCCCTCTTTCTCGCGCTAGCCACCAATAGCCTCAACCTGTTCGACATCAGGCCTGGACGGGCCATCAAGGCCTTTGTGGCCGTGACCCTCGTGCCTTTGGCGGCTTTGGCATTTGCCTCCCGTCATCCATCCGTCGGTTCACAGGTGGGAGCAGTTCTTCTTTGGGCTATGGCGGCCGTGATGACGTATGCCCCCTGGGATTTCCAGGCAAGAGTAATGATGGGAGATACCGGGGCGAACCCGCTCGGATTTCTGCTTGGCGTAGGCTGGGTGGCTTTGCTGCCTTTCTGGGCCGAGGTGGCCGGGGTGGTGGCTTTGCTATGGTTTCAACGGTTCGCCGGGCGGGCATCCTTGTCCGAGTTGATTCTCCGTCATGCCTGGTTAGCCAGGTTGGATGGTTGGGGTAGACCTCCCGGATGACGCAAAATGGGTGCTGGCGTTGATTGCAGTGCCAGCCTGCCCGGGATAAATCATAAGATGGGTGACCTGGTTCGGCGGTCTGTCTGGAAAATACCGGAGGACAGAAGGAGACAAGGCGATCCTGTCGAATTGGAAGCGCCATGATGCCCTGGGACTCGTCCACAGAGAGTGAACCCGTTCCCACCCGCATACGTCGGGGATAAGTGCATACTTGAGTGCATACTAATGGGACGAGGCTGCTTGGACCATCGAATGCGAAAATAGGAGAGGTGACTCGTGTCACGATCGGTCAAACACCTTCTATGTGTGATGACTCTGCTCGTAGGGGGAGTTGTGGTCGGCCTTGGCTTGGCACAGCCAGGCGCGCTGGCCGCCAGCGACTCACAGCCACCACCCCGTTACTATCAGGTTCAACCAGGGGATACGCTTACAGCAATAGCCCGCCGTTATGACCTCTCTGTCAAAGACATAGTTGCTTGGAACAAGATTTCGAACCCCGATTTCATCAAGGTTGGCCAGGTGCTGATGCTCTCGCCCGAGCCTCGCCGGGATCTGGTAGCCCGCGGTTCACTTCGCTATCCGGTTGATGCTGAAGAAGTCGAACTGCTGGCGCGGTTGGTACAAATGGAGGCCGGCGCAGAGCCATACGTAGGCCAGGTCGCGGTGGCCGCAGTGGTGGTCAACCGGATGAATTCCTCCCAATTCCCTGACACGATCAAAGAAGTGATCTACCAGCCCGGCCAATTCCCGCCGGCAGCATCCAGTCGCTTCGACAGCGTGGTACCCGATCGCCTTGCCCGGGAAGCAGTCCTGGCAGCGCTCGAAGGTGAAGACCCCACGGGAGGAGCGCTTTATTTCTACAATCCGCGCCTCGCCGTAAATCCTGATTACTGGGCAACCCGTCCGGTGCTTGCTGAGATTGGTAACCATGTTTTTACGCTTTGAGCTGCCGTAGGTTACCTGGGTGTGGTATGACGGCAACCTCTGCCGCTGCGTAGCGGTTGTTATCGGCAGGCTTTCTTGATAATCCCCCCGGAAGCTGATATAATCGTCGGGCAAGTATCAGAAAATTCTGATCTAGGTTTTGCGGCCCTGTCCGCTTTTCGTTTCGGACAGGGCCAACGCCTGTCCGAACGATAGTGAAAGGGGGGACGGTTGTGGTGATGCGTTGGATGATCCAACGGTTGGGGGGTAAACGCCGCCCGGCAACGCTTCTCGCCGGCATCTTGGCACTCTCGGGCCTGATCCCAGTATTCGCTCTGGCTCAGGAAGTGCGGCTTCCGGCACCGGGTGAGGTACGGTTGGTTGCCGACCAGTTCCTGCCGGCGCAGCCCCGGCAGAGAGCTATGGAGGTGTCCGGCAAGCCGGTGTCACCCGCTACGAAGTCTGAGGAAGCAGCGAAAAGGGCCGAGCCGCAGCGGCCTAAACCGGAGCCTGGCCCGCAGGCACCGTCTCAGTTGCAGCCGCAGCCCAAGCCGCAGGGGCAGACCGCCCAGCCGATAGAGCCCAAGCGAGAGGCGCCGAAGACACAAGGCTCTCGATCTCAGATTCCGGCCCGCGGGTGGCTTACACCCAGCGACTGGGAACTCCTTGCCCGGGCAGTCTACGCTGAGGCACGCGGCGAGTCCCTGGAAGGCCAGGTGGCCGTGGCGGCCGTCATCCTCAACCGCCGGGACGACCCACGGTTCCCCGACCGCATTGCCAACATCATTTATGAACCGGGAGCTTTCGAGGCGGTAACGGATGGTCAGATCAATCTGAGGCCGGATGAGACCGCCTACCGTGCCGTCGCTCTGGCGCTCAAGGGGTGGGATCCGTCCAACGGGGCACTCTACTACTGGAATCCCGCCCGTAGTAGCAGCAGATGGGTCTGGAGCCGGCCGGTGATTCGGGTGATCGGGCAGCATTGGTTTGCCCGCTGATCCCGGCCATGGAAAACACTAATCTACTCCACTGACTCACTGGATACGTCTGGTCCGTGCTGGACTGCCAGCACGGACTTTTTTTATAAGCAAACGAAGTTGTCGGGACAGTCAGGGTTTTGGGGTAGAAAAACAGCAACTTGCGCAATTGCTGGAAGGAAGTCCATGGTACGAGACGAAGTATCTCTTGGGAAGTGATGACATGGCTGAGACCGCTGAAGCACGCCTGTGCCCGAGCCGTTTGACCAACCGCCATCAGCGACTCTTCACGCTGATTGCCTCCCGCCCCAGGTGGACCCGCCAGCAATTGGCAGAGACGACGGGCTGGAGCGCGGCGGCGGTCTGGCAGGTAAGCCAGGATCTGATTGCGGCGGGGTTGGTCGCTGTCGAGGGCCAAGGTCCTTCCCGGGGAGGCCGCCGGCCTACTGTCCTGACGCTGGCGGGTGACAAGCATCTGCTGGTCGTGGTGAGAGTCCACGGTGACCGGCTGCTGGAGGCTCGCTGGCTGACGCTGGGCGGTCAATTCTGCGGGGAGCCGGCGGTGGAGGTGCGCACATGGGATGATGGTACCGATCTGGTCGCCAGCCTGGCGCAATTGGTCCAGGCCGGAATCGACCGTCTGCCGGCAGGCCGGATTCCCCTGGGTGTGGCGCTAGTTCTACCAGGACTGGTCGACCGATCGGGGCGTCTCCTCTTTTCCTCACCGCTGGGTCTGAAAGACGTCCCGGTGACCGCCGCCCTTGTCGAAAGGCTAGGGTTGCCGGTGGTGGCCGCCAATGACGTGGACCTGGTGGCGCTGGCCGAAAGCCGTTGGGGCCGAGGACGTGAGGCCCGCCGGCTCATCTATCTGTGGGCTGACCGGGGTATAGGCGTGGGTCTTGTGTTCGACGGAAACCTGTACCTCGGCAGCCACGGCAGTGCCGGTGAACTCGGCCATTTTACCGTTGACCCGTCCGGTGCTCCCTGCCGCTGTGGCAATCGCGGATGTCTGGGAGTGACCGCGTCAGAGCCGGGACTGATCGGTCAGGCGTCCCGCCTGATCTGGGTGGACCAGCAAAACGAACTGCGCCGCCTCACCGGGGGCGACCTCAACCGGATCGATCTGCACCAGCTTGCCCGGGCGGTGAAGGCTGGAGACCCTTTGGTACGCCAGGTGGTGGATCAGGCTCTCGACAATCTCGGCCTGGCCCTGGCCAACCTGGTCAACCTGCTCGCTCCGGACCTGATCCTGGTGGGGGGCAGTGTCTACGAAATGGATCCGGATCGGGTGATGGGCCGGCTGCAAGCGGCGGTCAGGAATCACAGCCTGCCGGTTTTCCGGGATGCGGTCCGCCTGGATGTGGGAGCGCTCGGAGAGGAAGGCAGGTTCATGGGAGGTGTTGCCCTCTTTCGCGAGACTGCTGCTGCGGCACTTTGGGCGAGAGTACTGGAGTCTTTGTAGTGGAGTCGGGTCATGGTCCGAGCCTGATCCAGGGAGGGAGCGAGGAGAGTGCGGTGCAGCGGCGTGTTGGCCGCAAGCAGGCAGGCGGCCAGCTTGTTCTTGGGGTTGCTGATAGGCTTCGTACCGGTACTTGGGATACGGAGTGCCGGTGGATTTGGGGAGGGCACTGTGACGGCACGGGCGCAGGAGTCGCGCCAAGGTCAAGGCCAGGATCTAGGTCAGGAGGGTAGGCTTTTGCGGGTAATGACATTCAACATCCGCCATGGCGAGGGGCTTGATGGCCGCCTGGATCTGGCCCGCGTGGCGGCGGTCATCAAAGAGGCAGCGCCGGACATCGTCGGTTTGCAGGAAGTAGATCAGAATTGGGCCTCCCGCTCCCAATTCGTGGAGCAGGCTGCCTGGCTGGCCAAGGAGCTTGGCATGGAGTTTGCCTTTGCTCCTGCCATGCACCGGGGTTCGCTGCTGGGCGCAGACGCAGGCTATGGCAATGCCCTGCTCAGCCGTTTCCCCATCGTTCACAGCGAGAGCGTGACCCTGCTCCGCCTTGACACCCGCGAGGACCGGAGTCTCTTGGTTGCACAGGTCAAGGTGGGCGACGGCCTGGTCCAGGTCGGGGTTACCCATCTGGGGCTGAGCAGCAAGGAGCGGTTGCAGCATGTTCGCGTCATCCGGGAGAAGCTTTTGGCTGCCGGGTTGCCGACCGTTCTAATGGGCGATTGGAATGACCGTCCGAACGCCCCCGAAGTGGTGGCATTAACCGACCGCTTTGTCAACGTAACCGCTACTTTCGTGGCGGACCGGGGTGAAATGCCCACCTTTCGTTACAACTCCCCCGACGGGCAACCCAACGTTCAGATAGACTACATCTTTGCTTCGCCTGAATTCAAAGTGTGTGAGGTCCGGACGATCGCCACACAGGTTTCTGATCATTTGCCACTCGTGGCGGATCTCCGGATGAGTCTGCCGGCCTCGCCGGTGCAAGGGGGGTGAGTGTACGGAGAGAGGGTGAACGCTAGGAAGTGCCCCTTGGTCGCCTGCATGTAGTCAGACAATACGAGCGAACGATCCGGCGGTATCAGCATACGGGCCTGGCAACTCGGAGAGATGCAAGGGAGGCAGTCTTTATGGCGAGGAGACGCTGGGCTGATCTGGGAGCAACGTTGCTGCTTGGCGTTATGGCCGCTGCCGCTGTGGTGCCATCTGGCGTATGGGCGGCGAGTTCCAAACCCATCGTGATCGAGCACTGGCAGCATTCGTCTGCCGGCCGCGATACGGTATTGACGAAGCTGGCCGAGGAGTTCAACAAACGCAATCCCGACATTCAGGTCAAGCTGCAGTTTTACGAGTTGAGTGAGTACTTCACCAAAGTTACGACCGCGCTGGCGACGGGTCTGGGACCCGACACATTCCAGGTCCGGTCGGGCAACGTGCCTGTTTACTGGGCAGCCAAAGCGCTGCAACCCCTCGATGAGAAACAGGTGACTGCTGCCGAGATAGAAAAGGAGTTCGTACCCGCGGCCATTTACCACTTCAAGCAGGAAGGCAAGTATTACGCCTTACCGGTCGATGCTCAGACCATCGTTATGTTTTATAACACCACCGTTTTCGAAGAGGCGGGGCTCGATACGCGCAGACCGCCGGAAACGTGGGACCAGGTAGTTGAGTATGCCCGGAAGATATACAAGCGGGACGCGAGCGGCCAGACCAAGATCGAAGGGGTGGCAACCGGTGGCTATGGTCCCGTACTGGGGACGTTGATGATCCAGGCGGGGGCAACTCTATGGAATAAGGTTACGAGCCTGCCCGATTTCAGCACGCCGGCGGCGGCCCGGGGGTTTCAGTACGCTCTCGATCTCGTGATGCGGTACAGGGTTGAGGATCCGGGCATCAACCGCTGGACGGCCTTCCGCAACGATGCGCTAGGGATGGTCTGGGCTCACCCGGCCATGATCGGCAGTTTCCGCAACGACACCCCCGTGCCCGAATTTACCATCACTGAGGCCCCGCCAGCTCAGGCCGGAGGTACCCGTGCCTCGCTCATGACCAACTGGGCGCTGGTCATTTCCAAGAAAGCTCCCCAGGAAGCAGCCACCAAGTGGATCAGGTTCGTCACCTCGCCGGAAGCCACGCTTTTGTACTTCGTCTCTTCGGGTGATCTGCCGGTGAGGCAGGCCGAGCTCGAAAAGATCGAGTATTTCAAAGACCCGCTGTACCGGCCGGTGATCAATTCGGTCAAGGCAGCCGTACCCACGCCCTGGGTTACGCCGAAGCTCTGGGACGAACTCCTGCGCAAGGCCTGGCAGCTGGTGACCGGCGCCGGGTGGGCGCCTACCCAGGCCATGAATTGGCTCCACGAGCAGGCCATCATCGCCGAGAAGGAGGAACGGGGCAAGACGACGCTGTAGGTCCGGAAGTGAGAGGCAGCAGAAAGCGAAAGTCATCGGGAAGCGAGGGTCAACTGTGGAAAGGTATACAGCCAGGGCTCTGAGCCTGTCGTTGGCATTCGTGGCAGCATCTGTGGCCATCAGCGGACCCGGCGGACGGGTGGAAGCTGCCGAGGCGGTCGGGTTCTCGCCCCGTCCGGAGCATGTGATCATGATCATGTTGGATGGCTTTCGCCCCGACTATCTGATCATGTATGACACTCCCGTGTTGCAGGAATTGGTATCCCAGGGGGTATGGGTGGCCGACGCCCGCAGCGTATTCCCCT
>JBLNBY010000121.1:0-3900 GCA_050260295.1 Bacteroidota bacterium | reverse complement strand
GCCCGGCGTTGCCAAGCAGACCGGCTACGGACGAAATAAAGATAAGCCTGCCACTGCGTTGACGCAACAGGGGGCGCAACGCCGCCCTGGTCAGCCAGAAAGGCGCAGTCAGATTGACCGTCAGTACCTCCTGCCACTCCACGTCCTTCATGCGCAGCAGAAGGTTGTCCCGGTTTACCCCGGCATTGTTGACAAGGATGTCGAGCCGGCCGAATCGTTCCAGGGTGGTGGAAACAAGATCCTCGGCTCGTTCGGGGCTGGAAAGGTCAAGGGCCTCGATGTCCGCCCTGCCGCCCGCGGCCTCGATCTCACTGCGCACCCGTTCGAGCTCTTCGACCCGCCGGCCCGTCAGCATCACCGCGGCACCGTGAGCCGCCAGCCGGCGGGCAATAGCGCTGCCCAAAGCCCCGCTTGCCCCCGTGACGATCGCTACCTGACCGGCAAGCTCACGCTGTGGCACCATCTCCGGTTGTGTCCCCATCCCCGCCTGCGTTTCTTCCACTGCTGAACCTCCTCGTGATCTTCACCCCGTCAGCTTGCTGAATCCGGCCGACTCGATCTCCTCCACCATCTGCATCTCTGCCTCCGGGTCGATCCGCCGTATGAGACCGGCCAGGACTTTTCCGGGACCAACCTCGAGATACCTGCGACAGCCCTGGTTCTTCAGCGTGTGAACCACTTGCACCCAGCGGACCGCGCTCGCCATTTGGCGGGCAAGCAACTCACGCGCCTCCTCGCCGCTGCGCACGACCTCACCGGATACACTGCTGACGAGCAAACAGGAAGGGTCACTGAACTCCTCTTTTGCCAGTTCACCGCCGAACCGGTCCGCAGCCGCCTGCATCAGCCGTGAATGAAAAGGACCGCTGACTGCCAGCGCCCGGACAAGGCGCGCCCCGGCCGCCCGCGCCCGCTCGCCGAGCAGCGCCAGGGCCTCGGTATGGCCGGCCACCACCAGCTGGCCGGGAGAGTTGTAGTTTACCGGCTCGACCAGGAGCGGATGAACCTGTGCACTGACATCCATACACAGGTGCTCGACCTCCTCGTCGGTGAGGCCCACTACCGCCACCATTCCGCCCTGGCCGGCCGGGAAAGCTTCCTCCATCAGACGCGCCCTGATGACCACGAGCCGCAGGGCAGCCGCCGGTTCAAGCACTCCAGCAGCAACCAGAGCGGCAAACTCGCCCAGGCTGTGCCCGGCGCTGGCCGCCGGCCTGACCCCCAATTCACCCAGGACGCGCAGATAGGCGAGTTCCACGGCCAGCAGCGCCGGCTGGGTGCGGGAGGTGAGATTCAAGGCCTGACCGTCTTCCTCCCACATCCATCGCCGCAGGGGGAGGTTGGTTGTCTCCTCGGCCGTCTGTAGCCACTCCTGAGCTGACGGGAAACGCTCCGCCAGACCCTTCCCCATACCCAGTACTTGGGAACCCTGGCCGGGAAAGAGAAACGCGAGTTCCGTCATCGCCCCTGCCTCTCTTCTGCTACCTTTCCATTCACCTTTCCGTTTGTCTTCCCGTTGCCCCCGGCAGCGGTATCGGTATTGCCGTTCGGATACGCTGCCGACGCCGCAAACGTACTGTTCGTACCGCTCACCGGGCCATCGCCTTCGGACTTCGTCCAGCGCAGCAAGACAGAACCCCAGGTGAGACCGGTGCCGAATCCGGTCATAGCCACCAGCATCCCCGGCCGCAGACGTCCGGCCTGGCGCGCCTCCGCCAGTGCCAAACCGATAGAGGCGGCAGACGTATTGCCGTAGCGTTCGACGTTGACCATCACTCGCTCCGGTGGAATGCCTAGCCGTTCCCGGGCGGCTTCGATGATACGAATATTGGCCTGGTGGGGGACGAAGAGACCCAGGTCGTCCACGGTCAGACCCGCCTTTGCCAGAACCCGGCGGGTACTATCTTCGAGTATCCGCACGGCAAACTTGAAGACCTCCTGCCCGTTCATCTGGAGGTAATGCTGCCTCGCGGCCACCGTCGAGTGGCTGGCCGGAAGGCGGGAACCTCCCGCAGGCAGAATCAACAACGGACCGCCCCTACCATCTGCTCCCAGGTTGGAGGCGAGGATACCTGGCGCCTCGCCCAGGCTGAGACGGCTCAGTACCATTGCGGCCGCTCCGTCGCCAAACAGCACACAGGTTCTGCGATCGGTGAAGTCCACGATGCGCGAGAGGGTGTCAGCACCAATTACCAGCGCGTTCCTGTAAGCCCCGGAGCTCAGGGCATGCCAGGCCTGGTCGATGGCATAGGCCAGGCCGGAACAGCCGGCCGACAGATCGTATGCTGGAATCCCAGGGATTCCCAGACCGGCCTGCACCAGACAGGCGGTGGCAGGAAATGCATGGTCGGGCGTAATGGTGGCCACGATGATCAGATCGATCTCTTCGGGAGAGATACTTGCGTCCTGCAAAGCCGCCCGCGCCGCGGCCAGAGCCAGATCGGAAGTGGCCATCTCCGGCGGGGCGATTCGTCGCTCGCGGATACCGGTCCGGGTGACGATCCAGTCATCGCTGGTCTCCACCATCTTTTCCAAATCTGCGTTGGTCAGGCGGCCTTCGGGGGTGGCTATCCCCAGACCGGCCACCTGTACCGGGTGGACGGTGGCACGGACCGGCCCGGTCCGCTTCGGACTGGCTTCCGCGAGGCAAGCCGCCGCGCCGGCAACCTTCACATCTGTCATCGACGCCAACCTCCTACGTCGGCTGATGCGAGCTTTCCCGCTGCAGGTCCGGCAAAGCCCGGCCCAGCTGTTCCAATACCCTGCCGCGTACGGCGAGAACCGCTTTACGCACAGCCTGTTCGATGGCACGGGCATTGGAACGGCCGTGGGCAACCAGACCGATCCCGTTCAGCCCGAGAAGGGGTGCGGCCCCGTGCTCCGTCCAGTCGAAAGGCTTCAACACCTCGCGCAATCCCGTGTGGGCGTGGGCATTGCCCGCACTCCCCAAAACCGGCCCTATGAGGGCCATTAGAGTCTCCACCAGGCCTTCCGCCGACTTGATCAGTACATTGCCAGCGAAACCGTCACAAACGACGACATCGGTCGAACCATTCCAGACGTCCATACCCTCCACGTTGCCTACGAAAGGAAGCTGGCTTGCGGAGAGCATTTCATTGGCCTTGCGCACGGCCTCGTTTCCCTTGGCCGCCTCGCTGCCCACACTGAGCAGTCCGATGCGCGGCTCGGGGATACCCAGCACCCCCCGGGCATACGCGTATCCCATGGCAGCAAACTGCACCAGGTGAACCGGCCGGCAATCGACGTTGGCTCCAACATCCACCAGCAGTGTGTGTCCCCGCCGCCGATTGGGCAGTGTGATCCCGAGGGCCGGACGATCGATGCCGGGAAACCGCCCCAGGCGAAAGAGGGCCGCTGCCATCACCGCCCCCGTATTGCCGGGTGAGACCACCGCCTGGGCCTCCCCCTGGGCCACCCGCTCGACTGCCACCATCAGAGTGGAGCGTGGCTTGCGGCGAAGCACCTCCACCGGGTGGTCGCCCATATCCACCACTTCACGGGCGTCCACGTAAGAAAGACGGGCCATGATGGACTCCCGTGGCTCTGCCAGGGCCTGCACCTCCGGCCGGGCCACCACCGCGGCCAACGTCTCCTCCAGAATGTCAGTCGGTCCCACCAGTTCGATTTCCAACCTGGGCTCGGCAGCCAGAGCCCGCCATGCTCCCTCGACGGTTGCCGCAGGACCGAGATCCCCTCCCATGGTATCGAGCGCGACCTTGACAGACATTTCGCCGCTCATGGCTCCTCACGCCGCTACCTCCCTGTGACACTTTGGGACGGGAAGCCGGCGCTCCATCCTCCCTTCCGAATAAATCGCCCTGCTAATCCTTTTCCTCTTGCTTCCTGCTGGCTTCGTGTGGGGCGAGCACTGCCAGGATG
>JBLNBY010000120.1:0-3472 GCA_050260295.1 Bacteroidota bacterium | reverse complement strand
ACCACTATCACCGACTGGCTCAACGTTCTGGAAATAAGCCAACCATACCAGCATGCCGTCATCACCAACTTCCAGGGAGGGGAGAGCGTGATCACGCTCTCTCATGTTTCGATAGCCAAAGGAGTTGCCCGTAAATTGCTACTCCCCAATCTAGCCGAGGAGTTGCTCCAGGTGGCCGAACGTCGCCACTTGAGTAAGGGTGAGATGCGGCAGGTCGCTCAGTTGATTCAGCAGGACCGCCACATCACGCCGGATGAAGCGGCGGTACGAGTGCGGGCGGCAGCGGAGCGCAGACGACGGGCGGCGGAGAGGGAAAGGCTGGCACGAATAGCCCCCGTTGTACCGCAGCAGGTGGACGTGGAGCGGGAGATCCTCGACCGCCTCCACGAAAACATTGATCACCTGCGCCAGGCCCTCGCCGAGGTCAGCCGTATAGCACCGCCGGGCATGGTATTTGCAGCTGACGTGGCCGCGACGAGTGAAGAGCTCAGTTCGGAGTCAGGTAGGGGCGATACGCGTGAGGGTGGCAGCGAGCCCGGAATGCACGCACTCGACGGGTCATGGGAATGGCGGCGTACGGTGAACGAGCTGGTTAGCCTGTACGAAGCCGTTACGCGAGTTCTTCAGGACGTTTTCGGTGTTGACGCGGTGGAGACGGCCGACCGCCGGTATCTGCAGCGGCGGCGAGCCTGGCGGCGACTGCAGAAGGGCCGCGGGTCCGCGGCGGTGATGACTCCGCCTTCAGAGGCGGCGGTAGGCAGTGAGGGCTCGTCATGAAGGCCGTCCGCACCCATTGCCCCGGTTGCAGGGGTGTTCAGGGGGTTGTCCAGGAAGGAGTGTCCCGGGGAATGAATTCCACGATCGCGCACCATCAGCGCACCATCCGGCGAGGGTGGGCCCCAGCGAGGCGAGTTGCCATCTGTATCCTTGGCCTATTCTGTTTCGTTGCGAGCTTCGTCCTGACACCGGCCTTGTGGGCCGCGGCTCCGACAGGCGACACCCTGGCGAGCGGACCACTACCTCTGCCGCAGGCCGGGGCGTCGGTCGCTGCAGAGTACCGGCTCGGTCCGGGCGACACGATTCAGATCGTAGTGTACGGGCAGCCGGACCTGACGGTGGAGCTGCTCGTTGGGCCGGATGGTTCGATAAGCTATCCGCTGCTCGGGAAGGTACAGGCCGGGGGCAAAACCACCACCGAACTGGCAAACGATATTCGTGAGGGGCTGATCGATTTCGTTCGCAGCCCGCAGGTCACGGTGGCGGTGGCCCGCTACCGTACGTTGCGGATCCAGGTTTTGGGCGAAGTTCGTGCCCCAGGGCTTTACCAGTTGCCGTTGGGGTCTCGAATCATGGATGCTGTAGGTCAGGCCGGCGGCTGGACCGAACGGGCGGCTCTCAGCCGCGCGCTGCTGGTCCGGCGGGGCGAGGCGAGCCGGATCGACCTGGATAAGCTGGCGGCTACCGGAGATGCTGCGCTCAACGTTACCCTGGAGGATGGCGACCTCATCAACATCCCGGTGGCTGCGACGGCAGTCATTTGGGGTGAGGTGAAGAATCCCGGGGCCTACACGCTGCCAGCAGGCACGACGCTGGTAGAGTTGCTCGCACTGGCGGGCGGTCCGTTGACAACCGCCGACCTCAGCAGCGTGCGCTTGACCCGTCCCAGTGCTGACGGTAGCACGCAGGTAGTAGACCTGAGTGCTGGCCGCGGGGAGAAGAGTGCTACCGGAGTCGCCAATCTTGGCAGCTCCAACGCGCCGGTGATCGAGTCGGGGGATATCGTGTACGTTCCGGCCGTCCGTAGTGTGGCCGTATTGGGGGCGGTCGCAAGGCCCGACCGTTATCTGCTGCAGCCGGGGGAGACCAGGATTCTCGATGTGATTGCTCGTGCCGGCGGCTTTACTCTTGAGGCGGCCTCCGACCGGGTTACCATCACTCGGACCACGTCGGGTGGTGATACGGAAACCATATCTCTCGACCTCTCACGGGCTTCCGAGGGTTCGACTGCTGGTAGCTTCCTGCTTCAGGCGAACGACGTGATCTATGTACCCCAGGGACGTCTCGAGGTCCTGATTCTCGGACAGGTACGCGATCCGCGTGCCTATCCATGGCGGCAGGGGATGCGGGTCCTAGATGCACTGGCGGCCGCCGGGGGGCTGACTGATCGGGCCAGTGGTGAACAGGCCCTGCTTTTTCGTAACCCTGGGACGGACCAGCAGTCAGCTCAACAGTCAGCCCCACCGACCAACGCTTCTGCCCAGTCTGGCGTGTCGATCCCGGTCAACCTGTCCCATTTGCAGCAAGCTCCCGGAGACCCAGAAAACCGCCTGCTCCAACCGGGTGACGTTCTCTTCGTACCGGAAGGCAATCGGCAGGTGGCCATCCTCGGTGAGGTTGCCCGTCCGGGTCTATACCCGCTGACGCCAGGGATGCGGGTCCTGGATCTGGTGGCACAGGCGGGTGGTGCCGGCGAATGGGCGGATCGAGGCCAGGTTACGGTGATGCGGTCGGGGCATGCAGGTGATGCCAGCAGGGCAGGAGAGGCCGGGTCGGTGGAACAGCGAATCCTGATCGACCTGGACCAGGCACAGAAAGACCGGAAGAATGACGTTTTGCTCCAGGCAGGCGACCTCGTGGTGGTAAACCGCATTGAAAGGGCGATACTGGTGCTGGGCGAGGTCCGTTCACCCGGCGCCTACCCGACTACCGAGGGGTTGCAACTACTTGACCTGGTCGCCCGGGCCGGTGGTTTCACCGAGCGGGCTGCTGGTGACGTAGCACTGCTCACACGCCTGGATCAGGAGGGTCGCCCGGGTGAACCCCAGGTGGTACGGCTCGTGGACGGCCAGGGCCGGCCTGGTGCGGATGCTCATCTCACCGTGCGTCCAGGAGACATCCTGTATGTCCCGGTTCGGTCCGATAACGTGACGATCTTGGGCGAGGTCCGCAATCCGGGTGCCTACCAGTTACGGCCGGAGATGCGGTTGCTCGACCTGGTGGCCCAGGCAGGCGGCACGACGGATCAGGCAGATCTGGGGCGGGCGACTTTGACCCGGCAGGACGCGGACAAGACCGAGGTACGGCGGGTTGACCTCAAGCGGCTGCTCGGCCGTGGTACGGCTCAGGCCGTTTCGCCCGACCAGGCTGCCGCGTCGACGGACGATAACTACATTCTGCAGTCTGGTGATGTGCTCTACATTCCCCGTGCCGCCGAGGTCGTCGTGCTGGGGGCGGTGCGCAATCCCGGGAGTTTTGCACTGCCGGACGGTGTAACCCTGGTGGAAGCCCTGGCAGCGGCTGGCGGTCCGCTGCCGGACGCGCAGTTGCCGCTGGCCACCCTCACCCTTCCGGGCGGGAACGAGGCGGTAACTGTCGATCTCGAGGCGGCGGTCAAGAACCCGGCGGGGGATGCCAACCAGCCAGTGCCGCCCGGAGCAGTGCTTTTCGTCCCAGCCGGCCGGCAGGAAGTGAC
>JBLNBY010000119.1:0-4715 GCA_050260295.1 Bacteroidota bacterium | reverse complement strand
GCGGCAGGTCGGTCGAGTTGGTACAGACGAGGAGATCGTCAAGATCAGGATTGGTTTCCAGCAAAGGCCGGTTGGATGTCCAGCATACCCCCGTGATATGCGCCTGGGGAAATCCAAGCCGGAGCGCCCGTACGGCCGGCAAGGCAAAGAGTGTGTCGCCAAGCGGCGCAAGTAACCACACGACTATGGAATTGACGCGGCTCAAGTCCGGCTTTTGCTGGACTGCCGGCCGCGGGCGGCTGATCGGAAGCTGGCTGTCCATCCGGAGTCTGCGGGCAAAAGCCGCCAAAAGCGTCTCCTCTTCGTGCCGGCTCCTGGCAAACCGGCCGCGGGCCAGTCGAGACGGTTTGTCAATCTTTGCCCTCGCATCCGGCGTCGTCACATCTGGTCCACCTTTCCCATCTTCCTTCTAGCCCTTCTGCATTCTACCCCAAATCTTCCCGGCGGGCCACGTCTACCCCATAATGCTACGTCGATCACATTCTTTTTCCTCCACCCGGTTGATTGCTTTACTTGATTCTCCGTAGAATGAAGAACATGAAGCGTTCTGGTAGAAACCGGGCGTTAGAATCGCGATCCCAATGGGGAGGACCTGGAATGTCGACGAAAACGCAGCGGTGGCTGTGGGCGGCCTTTGGCTTTCTGGTCTTGCTGGGCTTCCTGGTTCGCCTGATTTCCGCCTTTGGGGCGTAGAAGTTCGATGATAGGGGGAGTGGCCGGTGCATCACGAGATGGTTGACGTCACCTTCGTCGGTGGCGGACCAGTAGCACTATACGGGCTTTTCTACGCGGGCATGCTGGGTCTCTCTACCCGGGTGATAGAAAGTCTTTCCGAGTTGGGCGGTCAGTTGACGGCCCTGTACCCGGAGAAGAAGATATACGATGTGCCCGGTTTTACCGCTATATGTGCACGAGACCTGGTGGCGCAACTACGGCAGCAGACCTCCCGTTTTCTGCAGGACGTGCGTACCGGCGAGACTGTTCAACAACTCGTGCAGCAAGCGGACGGGACTTATGTTCTCCAAACAGACGCCAATGAATACCCGAGCCGTACCGTAATCATAACCAGTGGGGTGGGAGCTTTCACCCCCCGTAAGCTTCAGATCCCGGAGGCGGAACGGTTCGAGGGCCGCGGACTCCAGTATACCGTGTCCAGGTTGGATGATTTCAGCAACCGTTCCGTACTGGTGGTCGGCGGGGGAGACTCCGCGGTCGACTGGGCTCTGGCTCTCCAACCGGTAGCCGCACGGGTTACGTTGATCCACCGGCGGGGACAGTTTCGGGCTGCCGATGAGAGCGTCAGTCAATTACTGACCTCCAGCGTGGATATCCGTCTCTATCACGAAATAAAGGCTCTCGAAGGTAGCGAGCGGGTCGAAGCCGCGGTAGTCTACGACAACCGCTCCGGAGAGGAATGCCGGCTGGCCGTGGACGAGGTCGTGCTTGCCCTCGGCTTCGTTCCGAACCTTGGTCCGATTCGGTCCTGGAGTCTGGAGTTGGACGGTGACGCCATCGTGGTCCGTAGTGACATGTCGACCAACCTTCCGGGTGTCTTCGCGGCAGGAGACGTGGTCACCTACCCGGGCAAGGTGAAGCTGATTGCCACCGGTTTCGGTGAAGTGGCCACTGCTGTTGCCGCCGCGCGCCGGTTGGTCAACCCCAAGGCCCGCGCTCCGGTTCATTCCAGCAGTCTCAAGTGGTAGGGCACGATATAACGGGGAGAAACGGCGAAAGGGAAAAAGCCTCTCTCGCTGAGAGGCTTTTTCGCACCACCAAGAAGACCGATGAGAGGGCTCGAGACATGTACGAAGACAGCCGGGAATTGTGCGAACGTTACTTCGATCTGCTGGCATCGGAAGGCATTGACATCGCCGCCTTTCTGGAACGCACCGCCAACGGCGAATTCGGTACTGTCAGCAAGCTGGCGGTCAGCCAATTCCTCTCCCGCGTGGAGGAAATCATGGTCCGTAACCTTGAGACCAAGCTGGTTGAACATCCCGAGCTGGCAACCGCGGAGATGGATGCTGTCAAACGGATCCAGGATGAGATTGACGAGCTCCGTCGACGCTACCTGCCTTGCTTTCCCTGACCGCCGGCCGCGGGCCTCCTATCCCCTCAGTCGGCCGTGTAGGGGGTGACCAACTCGGTCACGCCATCACTGCCGGTCGTCACCTGGAAGTCGGAAAAGACCCCGGGAGCCAGCTCGACCAGCTTTTGGTGAATGATCAACGCCAGCTTTCGGATCTCCGCGTCCGCGTGCCGGCTTCCCCGCAGACGCAAGAAATGACGCCACGCCCGCAGATTTCCCGTCATGACCAGCCGGGTTTCGGTGGCGTTGGGGAGTACGGCCCGGGCAGCCTGGCGGGCCAGTTTGCGCCGTTCCACCCGGCTGGGAACCTCGCCAAACTTCTCTTCCAGCAGGTCGTTGAGGCGCGAATAAGCCTGCCGGGCGGCCTCCACCGCTTCGAGAAAGATAGCGTGCGTCTGCGGATCGGCGGCAATGGTGTCCGGTTCGACGAAGTTGGCTTCGTCCTCGGCTACGTAGCGCTGCGAGAGCTGGGAGAAGGAAAAGTGACGATGCCGAACCAGCTCGTGCGAGCAAGAGCGGGAGATCCCGGAGAGTGCGAACGATGCCTGGGCATGCTCCAGCACGCTCAAGTGGCCCTGCTTGAGCAGGTTTTCGATATACTCACGGTTAGTACGCCCCGACGGGTTGCTCCACGACTGGTAGCACATACGTCCCGCAAACTCGATCAACTGCTCGCCCTCATTCTCGCTGTCGGTCGTCCACGGATAGATGTCTGGCTTGACAAAGCCGGTCCAGGCAATCAGTTCAACCTGGGGTTCGCGTAAGATACTCATTTCACCCTCATCTCTTTGACACCCTGCACGGGCTGAAGCCTGGCGACTTCTTGCTTCATCGGCGGCGCCCAGGCCCCTCCGCCTTCACAAGCCGCTTGCGCTGTGTCCAGGCGACTACGCTTGCCCGTTACCAACGAGTGACGATACGTGTTTTCGACCTGCCACGTCTCGGTGCCTGACGAACCCGCAAGATGCGCAGTATTAGATACGTCCCTGGGGTTTATGCCGTCTCCGGGACAACGTGGGCAGGTTAAGATTACCGCATGGTTAGGTGGTTTACAAGTGTGTGGTTACCGCTTGAGCCTGCGAAAATCCAGCATCCGCTGGGGCTAAAGCCCCGCGGTTCGCGGCGGGATCGACACGATCAACAGTCTCACGTATCAGGTGTTGCAAGGTTTCAGGAGGGGGTGTGCTTCCGGCCGGTAAGGGAATCAGAGAGTACTAAGAGAGAGTGGAAGGTCGATGGGGCCGGTGGCCTAAACAGTCTTTTGGTCCCGGCCCTCCATGTCCGATGAAAAGGCTCGCTCACCTGTTACCCGGGCTCGGGCTCAGGTTTCGCTCAGGCCTCTAGTTTGGCGACGGTGTCCGCCGACAGGCGTCGGATTACGGCCAAAAGCAACCGTACTGTAGCCTCGAAGTCGTCGCGGTGGATGATGCCGTAATGGGAGTGGATGTACCGGGCCGGAATACCGAGAACCAGCGACGGTACCCCCTGATGCACCATGTGGATGCGACCGGCATCGGTGCCACCGCCTGCCAGCGAATCATACTGGAAGGGAATCTGCTCCTCCTGCGCCGCCTGGATGACAAGATCTCGCAGTCCGCGGTGCGGAATCATACTGGCATCGTACAAGACTATTGCCGGACCCTTGCCCAGCTTGGACTGGGCATCTTCGGTCCTGACCCCGGGTGTGTCACCGGCGATGCAGACGTCTACGGCGAAGGCGGCATCAGGGGCGATACCAAAAGCACTCGTCTGTGCCCCCCGCAGCCCTACCTCTTCCTGGACGGTCGTCACGCCATAGACAGTGTTTGGGTGCGACTCTCCCTGCAGCCGTCGCAGAACCTCGACCACCACCGCACATCCAACCCGGTCATCCCAGGCCTTGGCCAGGAGATACTTCTCGTTCTGCATCAGCGTAAACGGACCGAAGGGAACGATGGGGTCGCCCGGCCGGACTCCCATGTTCTCGGCCTCCTGGCGGTTGGCCGCCCCAATATCGATGTACATATCCTTCTTTTCGACCACTTTCTTGCGTTCGTCCGGCGGAAGGATGTGCGGCGGCTTCGAGCCGATGACGCCAGGGATCTCACCTTTGCTGGTAAGCACCGTGACCCGGTGGGCCAGCATCACCTGTTCCCACCAGCCGCCGATCGTCTGGAAACGCAGAAAGCCCTCGTCGGTGATGGAGGTGACGACAAAGCAGATCTCGTCCATATGACCGGCGAGCATGACCTTGGGGGTGGTAGCCGTCCCATCCTTCCGAGTGATCAGCGAGCCCAGGCGGTCGGTGCTCACTTTGCCCAGTGGTTCCAGATGACGCTTCAGCACGGCCCGCACCGGCGCTTCAAAACCCGATGGTCCCGGAGTATCAACCAACTCCTTCAGAAGCTCGAGTGTTGCGTCCAAAACTAGTCCCTCCCTGTATACGTAGTATACGTATCCATTCCAGTTTTTCCGACCAAACCGGTATCAATAGATGAACTCCCGGATATCATACAGGGTAACCCGGGGGTCACCCCGGCCTGCCGGCCATTTTATGTCCTGAATTCCCTTCCACAGCCGCCTGACCTCTGTGAGAATCTCATTCTCGTTTAGCGGTTCGACTCCCTCCTCCCTGGCTACCTCCGCA
>JBLNBY010000118.1:0-3712 GCA_050260295.1 Bacteroidota bacterium | reverse complement strand
CCATCAGGATCCTGATGGAGTGGATGTTCAGCATGAGTTCCAAGGGGAGGAATGAGACCGAAGTCTGTAACTCGAGGACGCAATGAATGCGGTGAATGGATAGAGGGTGCGGAGGTTTTGCCTTCTGGCAGTTTCCGCACCCTCTTGTCATGGTATCCGGCGATCCTCTGGTGCAAGTCCGGGGGGGACGCGGCAGACCCAGTTCATACTGCCCGCGATTGACCAGAGCTTCGGCGTTCAAGCGGTGGGTTTGGCGAAAGGTCCGCCCCAGCGGCAGGTGCGGGCCACCAGCTCATCCAGGCTAAGCTCTTCCATGCCTACCACCCAACTCTGCATCTTGTCACCCAGGGGCTCGCGCCAGGCAGGTGGAATACCAGCCGTACCAACCAGCACTCCCGCGATTGCCCCGGCCTGACCGGCGGTGCAGTCGGTGTCGCCGCCGCACATGGTGGTTATGCAAATGGTGCGGCCAAAGTCACCCCGGCCGAACCAAAGGCCGATGATGACGGCCGGGATGTTAGCGAGGGTGTGCACCCAATGGTAACGTGCCACCCAGTTGGGGGCAACCTTGGCCCAGGCCTCTTTCCAGTCGTTCGTCTCCTCGCAGGCTGCAACCGTATCTCGGATGGCCTGGGCAAAGAGGCTGCGTGCCGGGACATACCGCAGGGCTTGCTCGATGAGGTCGGGAACGTCTGGATGGGCGTAGGCCAGACTGATCATGACGGCATTGAAGACTTCGCCGTACATGCCCTCGCGCACGTGGGAAACCAGCGCATCCCGCCAGGCCAGCGTCGCAGCCCGTTCAGGAGAGAGGGGGGCGACGAAACCGCAGACTTCACCCCTCATCTGCGCGCCGATCCATTCGGCATAGGGGTTGTTGAGCCAGGCAGACAGGGGCGGCAGGATGCCTTGCTGCATATTGCGGATGGCGATCTCCTCGGCGGTGCAGGCGACAGGGATCCTTTCCACCCATTCGAGTCCCAGGTCTTCACTGGTCGGCTCGCCGCCAGTTTGCTCCATGGCCGCCAGGAAGGTGAGCTCGTAGGCGGTATCGTCGTTGAAAGTGTCCGGCTGGCGCAGGTAGCCTTCGACCTCGCCGTGCTCCTGCGCGATCTTGGCCTGGGGCCAGCCTTCCACCGGCGTACCCAGCGCTCCGCCGATCATCTTTCCCAGCCAACCCGCCCGCGTCCGGTCCTCGTACTCAGCACGGGACAGACGTGGTTTGGGTTGCTCGGAGTGCTGCTCAATCTGCACCGGCTCTCGGGGCCATGCAGGTACGGCAGCGGCTAACCCCCGCCAGGTGGTGGGACGTTCGGGGTCGTCGCTCGTTTCGAGTCGGGCGAGCAGCTGCGCGTCGTCGTCCAGGCCGGGCAAGAGCGGCGCGGAACCCCGGCGCTGGCGCAGGGCATGGCGGATGAGCGCAATCTGCCGCCACAAGCGGCCGGCGTCGTCATCGGCGAGGGCCTGCTGCCCCGCCTGCACCAGCGGCTCGAGATCTGAAACGTCTTGGCCAAGTTCACGAAGAGCCCGCAGCGTGTCTCCGATGTGAAAAATCCATTGGCGGCGTGCTTCCTCCCGCCAGGCCGCCTTCACCTGATCTTGGGCCACGGCTTTCTCTCCTCCCAATATGCGGCGCAGCATCACCTGGGTGCCGCCCGGGTTACCCACCAGGGCGTTGCGCAGGTGCTGCGGCAGTTTCCCGGCCAGCAGCACCAACGAATCCGGATCCGGATGGTGGAAGAGGGCGGCCAGACGCCGGACAAGCGCTTCCGAAGGCCGCTCTACTTCCCTTTCCAGCTGGCTCAGGTACACATAGTGGACACCGAGCTCTGCGGCCAGCTTGCGCAGGCTGTACTTGTGAGCTTGACGCTGTTCCCGCAGCCATGACCCAAAACTCATTGGTGTGGTAGCGGGCGGCTGCGGCTTGAGATCGTATGGGATCGCAATCTACCTTCCCCGTCGGTTTTCCCCCTAGTTTTCGCTGCGCAGCAGGAATCTCCTCTGTAGTGTATAATACCCTACACTAGAGAGAGACAACAATGCCCTTTGTGCCTGGGGCAAGAGCAAGGAGGTCAGACGGTATGCAGGTGAGTCGAGGGAGATCGCGGTGGCCTTGGGGCGAGCGTCTGATTCGGCGAGGACTCTTGGCATCATGGGTATTAAGCGTGTTGGCAACGGCCCTGATTCCGTGGGGCGGCAGCGCGGCAGCTGCGGCCGAACCGGTGGTGCTCCGCGTGGTGTCGGTGACTGACCCTGGCGAAAACGAAATCCGCCAGGAGATTGCACGCATGTTTGAGAAGCTGCACCCCAATATCAAGGTTCAACTGCTGCCCGTCTCCGACCGCGTCACCGAGCAGTTGGTGCGGGTTGCAGGCGGCGATCCTCCGGACGTTCTCTACCTGAACCCCGGTTTCTTCCAGTCATTTGCTCGGCAGGGCATCTTGCTGGACCTTACTCCGTATGTCCGGCGGGACGGCCTGGACATGAGCCGGCTCTATTCGTCCTTCGTGCAGCAACTGCAGAGTGATGGCAAGCTCTATGCCATGCCGTTTGAAGTGACGTCCATCGCCATGCTCTACAACCAGAGCCTCTTCGATGAAGTCGGACTCCCGCTCCTACCAACGAAGTGGAATGATGACCGCTGGACGTGGAAGACATTGGTGGAGCATGGACGAAAGCTCACGAGGGACAAGAACGGCGATGGCAAGATCGACCAGTGGGCGATCGGCTTGGTTCTGGGTGCCCTTGACCAGATCACGTATCCGTTTGTCTTCCAGAACGGTGGCGGGATCTTTGACGACAAGGCCAACCGTTTCCTACTCAACTCTAAGGCGAGTGTCGAAGCTCTCCAGTGGATCGCCGATCTGATCAACAAGGAGAAGATCGCACGCGCTCCGATTTGGGGGGGCGATTTGTTCCTCAATGAACAGGTGGCGATGTTTCCGTTCGGACGGTGGCTGAAGCAGTTCCAGCCGGCTAGGTTCGCCTGGAATGCCGCCCCCCTGCCAAAGCAGCGGCAGGCAGCCACCATGCTCGTATGGCTCGCGTACGGGATCGCCGCCAGTTCACCTCACAAAGAGGAAGCCTGGGAGTTTTTGAAATTCCTGATCTCGCCGGAAGTGCAGGTGCTCAACACGGCCCGCGGTCAAGCTTTGTCTGCCCTGCCGCAGCTCGAAGAGCAGCCCGTCTTCCAGAATGCTCCACCACGTGGCCACTACCAGGTCTTTGCCGGCGGCATTGCTTATGCTCAACCGGTGCCATATGCAGATGACGATGCCAAGGTGTCGGGGGAGATCTGGAACGCTCTCTATCCCGTCTGGCTGGGACGGCGGAGTGTCCAAGAGGCGATGGACAGCATCGCACCGAAGGTGGAGAGCCTGTTGAAGGCCAGTACGAAAGGGAGTGTCTCCCCGACCCGGAAGTAAGCATCTCGGCAGTCGGTGGCAGCGCCAATCTCACCGGAAGATGAATTGAGACGCGAACCGGGCTGCGCGCTTCATTGAATCGAGGTCGAGGCCGGTCGAGTCAAGGCCAATCGAGACCGGATGCGAGCCAGCCCTGCAACCTGGGCAAGCTGTCAGTTGGTATAGGTCAGGTACAGGTACTGGCGGGATGCGCCAGCAGGTGCGGGGTGGATGGCGTCGTGTGGCTGAAAACAAGGAAGCAGTGGGGATTTGCCGTGCCCGGGGACGCTGGCGAGGGGGTTGGCGAC
>JBLNBY010000117.1:0-6467 GCA_050260295.1 Bacteroidota bacterium | reverse complement strand
GGACCAAGGGGGCCAACGCCGGCTGGCGTCAGCTGCTGGATCAGGTGTATCGGGGTCAGGCCCGCCGCAACCCAACGTTCATGAACCAGTTCTACGACGACGAGGCGTGGTGGGCTCTGGCCAGCCTGCGGGCGTACGAGATCACCCAAGACCCTGAGTACCTGGAGAACGCAGAGTGGCTGTGGAACGACATTCGCTCCGGGTGGTCCGACGATTTGGGTGGCGGCATCTGGTGGCGCAAAGACGAACGCAACACCAAGAACGCCTGCATCAACGGCCCAGCTGCCATCTTGGCCGTCCGGCTCTATCAGTTCACGGGTAACAAGGAAGACCTGGAGATGGCGGAACGCATCTATGCCTGGCTGCGCCAGACGCTGCTGGCCGATTACGGGCTGGTCGAGGACAACATCGATCGCAATGGCAGGGTGGATGACCACACCTATACCTACAACCAGGGCACGTTCATCGGTGCGGCCGTCGGCCTCTACCAGGCGACGGGCAATACTCAGTACCTCGACGATGCCAAGCGGGTCGCCAATGCCAGCCTGGCAGCGTTGGTGGATTGGGACGGTATCCTCAAGGAATCGGGGAATGGAGACGGCGGTGGGTTCAAGGCGATCTTCGCTCGTTATCTGGTCTGGCTGATCAAAGCCCTGCCCGACTCCGAGTCGGAGAAGGCTGCACGGGACAAGTATGTGCAGTTCCTGGTCAAAAATGCTGTCTCGGTTTGGGAGAATAGTCGCAACGACCAGGGCCTATTCAGCTCCCGGTGGGCAGGTCCGCCGCCGGCAGCAGGTACACGGGTCGAGAGCTTGACCAATGCCTCGGCGGTAGCACTGCTC
Source organism: Bacteroidota bacterium (assembly GCA_050260295.1). Classification (GTDB taxonomy): domain Bacteria; phylum Bacillota; class Limnochordia; order Limnochordales; family DUMU01; genus DUMU01. The sequence goes on along the minus strand of JBLNBY010000117.1, from coordinate 5,625 downwards.
AACCTGACGGCCGACCTGGTCAACGAGCTGGGGCTGGGATACTGAGGCACGACCGCTAAGGGACCAACGCGCTGGCTGGCCAGCCGACTGGCCGGCGGACCAACGCAAACGCACTTGTGACGCCCGGGGGTGGCCATCTATGTACCCGCTTGTGTATCCGCCTATGTACCCGCTCAAGTTTCACCCGGTGTATAAGGAAAAGATCTGGGGTGGGGACGCACTGGCCCGCCTCTTCGGACGGCAGCTCCCTCCCCGGAGAGTGGGGGAGAGCTGGGAGATCGCTGCCCATCCTCACGGCCAGTCCATCGTCAGCAACGGTCCGCTGGCCGGTACGGCGCTGGTAGACCTCTTGAAGTCCCGCCGTGACGAGATCATGGGGAAGACACCGCTCGTGCCGGTCGCCGGTGGAGGCGACCGCGAACGCTTCCCGCTCCTGATCAAGCTCCTCGACTGCAACGACTGGCTATCGGTGCAAGTGCACCCGGATGATGAGTATGCCCGGGCCTACGAAGGTGAACTGGGTAAGACCGAGAGTTGGGTCGTCTTGTACGCCGCCCCGGGTGCGCAGATCGTCTACGGTCTCGAGCCGGGGACGACCAGGGACGAGTTTGCTGCCGCCATCGCGCAGAACCGGGTCGAAGAGTACCTGCACAAGGTAGAGGTTAGGTCGGGGGACGTCTTCTCCGTGCCGTCGGGGACGGTGCATGCCCTCGGCCGGGGCGTGGTGGTGGCCGAGATCCAGCAGAATTCGGATACCGTCTACCGTGTCTACGATTGGGGGAGGCTCGGCGACGATGGTAAACCTCGTGAACTGCATGTTGAGAAGGCCCTGTCGGTGATCGATTTTTCGTTCTCGCCGGCGAAGGCTGGCGGTGGTCGCCGCCAGTCTGAGGGGCTTGCTGCTGCCCCGACCGCAGCCGGCAGCCTCAGCCGTCCCGCCAACGCTGCCAATCCCGCGGCTGACGGAGACCCTGCCAACTTCGTCACCACCGGTGCTGCCACGGTCACCGCAAATTGCTGCCGCACGCTCCTTGATGCCAACGACAAGTATGTGATTGAAAGGATCGAGCTTGCGGGCGAGTCGGAGTGGACGCCGGCGGCGGAGGACCGTTTCTCTGTCTTCATGTTGCTGCGGGGGTGCTGCCACGTGTCGGGCGGCGGTGAGGAGTTGTTGCTGCGGGCCGGGGACAGCATCCTCGTCCCGGCGGCGGTGACGGACCTGAGCTTCCAGGCGAGAGCCAAGGCGATAGCCAAGGCGAGAGCCAAGGCCAGGGCCATGGCCGGCCCCCAACCCCAGGAGTTGTCCGAGACTGAGGCCAAGTCTGAGCCCGTTGTCTTGCTCCGGGCCTACGTGCCCGACGTGGGCTAAGCAGTGGACTAAGCAGTGGACTAAGCAGGGCCGACCGCCGCTACTCCTCTCCTATGGCAGGGCCTAATCGGTGACAGGGTCCTGATCGGCTCCGTATCCGTCAGCTAAATCGCGTACAGCTCCCGCGCGCCAGGGCCAACCAAGCACGGAGTTGTTCCAATCAGTAACTGGTAGTCCTGCGGCCGGGCCACAGCCGGGGAGTCTTGCCATCGCTACCGAGAGCACAGGAAGGAATGTGCTACCGCGAGACGAAAGAGATGGCAGGCGCCAGTTGGTATACCGTGGCATGAAGTTCGCTGGGGTTCAGCGGCAGCCACGGGCGCTACACCACCAAAGGTCAGCCAGTGATCACCATCAGAAGGAGGGCCCAGCATGTCCATCGGCTCGCGTGAGAAGCGGACGTCGAAACGTGGTTTCCCGTTGTTGCTGTTGTTCTTTGCTGGTTGCCTAACACTGGCGCTGGTGGCAATGGCCATCGGACTGCAAGCGCGGAGCGCAGAGGCAGCCAGCACAGGCAAGGTGGAGATCAACCACTTTACTTATAGCGGTCATGGGGCTGAATGGCGTGAGTATCTGAGTGCTATGGCCAAGCGGTTCGAAGACGAAACGGGTATCAAGGTCAATATCACTGTCAGTGGGAATTTTGATGAGTGGCGCTCGAAGTTCACCAATCTGGTGGCGGGTGGCGTACCACCGGACGTGACTGATGCGCATCCTGCTCTGGCCGGTCCGTTTGTTGCCCAGGGGTTTTTCGAAAACCTGAGCCCGTACATCCAGCGAGACAAGGTACCCGTAAACACGATGCCGCCGGCGGCAATCGCAGGGAGTACCGCTCCCGACGGCACGGTATGGAGCATTCCGGTCAGCATATACCCAATGGTTACTTTCTTCAACGCCGACATGTTCGCCGACCTCGGATTGCTCAACCCACGGGAGTTGGGCGACAACTGGAATTGGGACGCCTTTGCCCAAAGCGCCCGGAAGTTCACGGCCGATCTCAACGGTGACGGTAAGACCGACCGTTTTGGGACTTACCGGCTCAACTGGCGCTGGGAGATGCACGTACACCAGGCCGGCGGCAAGATATGGGATCGGTTCAACTTCCCCACCAAGAGTTACTTCAACACTCCTGAGGTCCTCAAGGCTGTCAAATGGCTATATCAACTGATGGCCGTGGACAAGGTCGAGTCGTTCAGCAGTTCATATTCGGTGTGGAACGGTAAGGCCGGGATCACCCTGGCTTATGGACCGGGTGTGATCAAGACTTATCTGAGTGATGTGAAGTTTCAATGGGGTATCGCGATGCAACCCAAGGGTGCGGTGAGCCGGGCAGCCCGAGTAAACCCAGATGGCTTCCAGGTCGTGGCGACGAGCAAAAACAAGGAAGCCGCCTGGAAATGGGTGCGGTATCTCGTGGCGGACGTCGAGAGGCAGCTCGAGCTGGTCAAGTTTACGGGGCGCATGCCTTCTTTGAAAGATGCAATGCTGCAATGGCCGAAGGTTATGCCCGAACTACCCGACAACTGGATGGTGTTTTACCAGACTGCCTTCGATCCGGCGAGCTACTCACCCTACCTGATCGATGATACAAGGCTTGACGATCTGGTCAATGACACCATGGACCGTGTCTGGAAAGGCGAGCTCGTACCCGAGGTGGCGCTGGCTCAGATTCACGAACAGGCGACGAAGTTGCTGCAGAAGTAGGTTACGGGAGAACGGCAAGCTTTTACTGGTATAGGAAATCCGGATGCTCACGTCAACGGGACCGAGGGCTGGAGTATAACGGAGTGCCGGGGGCGTGAGCATCCTCATCACCCAGGGAGCGAGATGAGCCATGCTCAGTTTGGGGAGTAGGTGGAGTCGGCAAACTTGGTGCGGTTGGCTGTCCGTTGTTCTTCTGTACCTTGTCATTTGGGCCGGTCCGGCCACGGCCACCAATTCGGCTATAACGGTCAAGACCATGGTTGAACTGGACAACGATATCGCCGGGGAGGACATCCAGCTGGTCGGACTGGTGGTAGCCAAAGCTCCGGCAGCTTCCACTGATCCTGGCGATGTCGGCATGGGTGACGAAGTCGAGGGCAACGCCGGCGCCGACGTAGACGTTGACGCTACTGCCGTGGACAAAGGAGGCTTGGTGCTGGCTGTCGCCTGGCAGGCAGATACCTCAGCCTGGTTTCCGACGTGGAAGCTGGTATTGATAACTGCAGTTCAGGATGGCCGGGAAAGCGGGGAAGGCTGGCGGACCCGGACGGCCGCAGACCTCGAGCTCAGCGCCACGCCACCTATCCCCGGCCATCGCTATGAGGCCGCCCTCGGGTTCGACGCCGACCTGGGCGTGGCATCCGTCTCGGTCAAGGACCTCACCACCGGTGAGAGGGTCTATGTTGGTGCACACCCGTTGTCGTCACTGGCAGGACTGCCTGCATTGACCGGCGGGTACCCGCTGGAGCTTCATCCCCTTCCCGCGTCCATCCAAACTGCCTCACCGGCGGTGGCCCGTGCAGAAGTGCAGGCCGTCATCTCTCAATATGTCCCGGTCGCAGTCGATTGGCAGCCGGGTGTTAAGAGCATGGACGGCCAATTCCTCGCGGTCCGGGGGTTTGACGGGGCATTTGGTGCGAGTCAGCCAGGTGGGCTGGGGGGGTCGAGCGGATCAGATACGCCAAGCGGAGAGTCGGCTGGCATCCGGTTACATGTGCCTGGTCCGGCGCCGCCCGGAGTATTTCGCTTGACTGCGGAGCAGGAAGGTGCTCAACCGCCTCAGTGGGTGGAGCTTGGGACTATCAGGCCCACCGAAACGGAGACGTGGATTCCCCTCGACCTGGCTGAGCTGCCCCTCGGCCCGACAACTATTCACCTGCGATACGTTGTTGATGGTGATGTCCTGCTCGACGAGACCCGCACCATCGTCGTCGGTCGGCTTACCCTCGAGTTTTCGCCTGTTGCCTTTGACCGTGCCCAAGGTGTGCTCAGGAGCACCGTCCGCTTGGCAAGTGCCGGCACTCTCACTGGCCCGGGAAGTCAGCCCGAGATAGACCTGGAGGTGAGGGCAGCTTTTTCGGAATTGGTCTGGGACGGTTCGGCCAGGACTTACCGTGAAGTTCGCCGGCCAGCTCGAGCAGCGAGCTCATCCACAGAGGCGGCACCCGGTTCAGAGGTGGTACTCCACGCAACGGTGGAATGGCCTGCCGGTGGTGAAGCGGTCATACCCCTCGAAGTGCCCCTACCATTTCGACCTGTATCGCCCGGAGTTTGGAAGGTGACCTTCCGGGCTACGGTTCAGCCGGAAGTGACCACCGCAGTTTACGGTGAAGAACGCCTCTTCTCCACGTTCCTTCCGGCAGAGTTTCAAACGGGCGTTGGTGCTGGTGAGGGCTTTGCTATTGCCGTCCTGCCGGACACCCAGTACTATGCTCAGGACTATCCCGACATCTTCACACGGCAGACGCACTGGATCGCCCAAAACGCCCACGACGAACGGATCGCTCTGGTACTGCATCTGGGGGACATAACCAACAACAATTCGGCAGTTCAGTGGGAGAATGCGTTCCGCAGTATGAGTTTGCTGCAGGGTGTGGTGCCTTACGTTTTGGCGTTAGGCAACCACGATATCGTAGGCCGCGATGGGGTCGACCGTGATGCTACCCTTTTCAACCAGTACTTCACCGCTGAATACTTCCAGCCCCACCTGGGCGGCAGCTTCGACCCCCTAAGGTTGGAGAACAGCTACCACCTATTCCGGGTGGGGGATGCGGACTACCTCGTTCTCGTGCTCGAGTTCACGCCCCGAGACGAGGTGCTGGAGTGGGCCAATGGGGTCGTGGCCGCCCACCCACAGCACAAGGTCATCGTCATCACCCACACCTACACCGGCCCGGATGGCCGACGAATGGCACAGGACGCTACCCGCCGGTCATATGAGACAGACGAGGAGCGACAACACCCCATCCTCGCGACCAGCATGAACGATGGTGAGGCCGTGTGGCATGAGTTCGTCCGCAAGCACAGTAACATACTTCTCGTCATCAGCGGCCATCGTGGAGTGTCTACCATCCCTTACAACGTTGCCATCGGCGACCACGGCAACCGGGTGTACGAGTTGTTGGCGGACTATCAGTGGGAGCCCGAGGGCGGTAGCGGCTATCTGGTCGTGTTAAGGTTCAGCGGGGACGGCACGATCGCAGTGCAGGCGTACTCCCCGTATCTGGACGCGTACAAACAGGACCGGGACTCTTACGGTTTTGACAATGACT
>JBLNBY010000116.1:0-17237 GCA_050260295.1 Bacteroidota bacterium | reverse complement strand
TGCCGGTCTCAGCCTTGATCCGCTCCCGCAGCTCCTCCAGCTTCTCCCGGTGGCGGGCTGCCAGAACCAGATCGTAGCCCTGCCGGGCCAGAATGCGGGCACAGGCGCTGCCGATCGATCCGCTCCCGCCCAATATGGCAATGGGCATACTGCGAGGATCATAGCCCAACCGGCTGGCGGCCCAAACAAGCCCCTGGATAGCGGTGGCTACCGTGTAACTGTTGCCGGTGGTTACGGCGATACGGGTATTCCTCGCAATCGTGATGCCGGCATCGCCCACCACGGAAGTCATCGCTCCGAGCCCGACGATCCCCGCTCCCAGCTTTTCAGCTATCCGGGCGCTGCGTATGATCTTCGAAATGACCTTCGACTCCGGCAACTCGAAGAAGAGCCGGCTGCTCAGCGGCAGGCCGATGAACCAGCCTTCGGTTTGCGCCCCCGCGGCCGACCGTACCCCCTTGATCTCCGAAACCACCATCGGTGGCAAGTGGCTGGCCGCCCTCTCGACCATGGGCATGGGAAGCCAGCGAGAAAACGAAAACTTGCGGGCAATATCTTCAGCTTCGATGGGGTGAATGATGAAGGCGAAGCGATTCATAGGCTTCCTCCTTGACCTTTCAGGACCGGGTAGAACTGGTAGTGCGACTGAGAATGGCCGTTCTTGCGACATCGCCTGAGGCAGACTTTGTCTCCTGAAGCTCCTGGGCGGCAGCCACAGCGGCGCTGCTGCCCTCCGTTTCATCCGGACGACATTCCCGGCTACCGCTGCCAGCATCGGCTTTGCCAGCAGTCGCTTGCAGATTCTCGACTCGAGGTGAAAATCCGATCTGCTCAAGCAGGGCAAGATAGTCGTCGCCCGAAAGCTCCCCACTACGCTTGCCGGTCAGCGCCAGCAGCAACGCTTCCATCACGTTCGTTCCGAATGAACGGCCGTTGAGCTCCGGAGTGGTAGTAACCAACCATGCCGCCCCCCGGCGCGACAACTCATCTCTGTCCTCCCGGGTGACGGTGTTGGTGAGGATTATCTTGCCATCAAGCCGCGTAGGCATATAGCGGTGAATGTATAGGAAATCACCAGCTATCACGTCCGCACCAGCAAAGAAGCTTTCAAACCGGGGAGTGTTTTCCACCTGGCTGCTTCCCGTGGGGTAGATCCACTCGAAGGGAAGCCGCGTGATAACGGGTAGGAGCAGCCGGGCCAAAAGCCGGATCGTCCCGAAAGAGCGAATGGGAAGCGGTACCCCCAGGGCAAACATGGCGTCCCCCATGCAGAGCGAGGCGTCCACACCAGCAAAGGCCTCGGCCATGCCGTAACGGTCGAGGGCTGAAACCAGCAGTACGTTTCGCCCCCGCAGCCGCACGCGTGGATCATCTGCCAGCAGATAAACTATCTTCCGTTCGAGACTCTGCTTCAACCCACTCCCGTCGGCCACCGGAGTGATGCGGGCCGCCTCTGCCAAGCGCCGGGCATCCTTGATAGTGTAACGGCGATTGCCTGCATAGAGGTAGAGGTCGATACCCCCCAGCCCAAAAGCGGCGATCTTGCCATCCAGCTCGCGGATGAGCTCCTCCGCTCGGGCGAGACTTCCGTCGGTACCCACACGCTCGATCTGGAAGATCTCCCCTCTGATCTCGGTTTCAACCACGTGGTTGCGGCGCGACGAGCCGATGCTGACGCTCACCACCCGTTTCATCGGAACCGCTCCCTTCCGGACAGCCTCGGGGCTGCACAAACGGCTCTAGTCCCTGCCTGTGACCGCTGACAACAACACCCGCAAGCGCTCTGGCTCTACGTAAAAATCGCTCACCAGGGGCGACGTTCCAAGCTCCCAGGAAACAAGCTTGTCCTCCAGCAATCCTCGTACCATGCGAATTCGCATATCGGATCCGAGAAAGACCACCGCATCGAATTCCCGCAGCCGGCTGAGCAGGACCACGATCTCATTCAGCAGTTGCGCACCGCCGCGGCTTTGGGCATACTCCCACCTCTCCTCGTTGGTGAGAAGGAGGATAAACTCAACTCCGCTTTCCCGGGCAACCTGTTCCAACTCGGCTTTGTTGGCAACAGGAAATCCGATCAGAGCTACCCGCCGGCCCTTACGCAACTCCCCCAGACTTTCCAGCCTGGAGATGAAACTACGGTCAACTCCAAGCCTCTCCGCCGTCTCCTGCTGTGAGAGACCTGAGGCCCGCAGGGCAAGGATCTCGTGAAGATACTGCGTTATCTTCTCCGTATCGACCAGCTTGTCGCCGATCCGAACCAGCCGCTCCACCCCGATACCCTCCCGGCCTGTGTCGTCAGCAGGATGGTGCACATTTATGTGCACACAGATAGGATAGCAAAAGCTGGCCGGAGTATGCAAGCCCGGCCAGCCAATGGATGCTGTTACCCCATTGAGCCTTTAATTGGTGAGTCTTTCCTGGTAGTCACGGAGTAGCCTGACCACTTCGTCCAGCCGCTCGGAATGGTTGACCTGTTCACGAACCCGGGCTGCCCCCGGGATACCCTTGATGTACCAGGCTATATGCTTGCGCATGGCCGGCAAAGAGCGTTCGCCCTCGACAGTCACAAAGGCGCGCAGATGCCGCAAAGCCATCTCGACCTTTTCCCACGCGCAAGGAGCCGGCGGGACTTCTCGTCCTGCCAGCACGGCCGCTATCTCCCCTAGCAGCCAGGGATTACCCAGCGCAGCCTGGCCCACCATTACGGCGGCACAACCTGTCTCCTTCAACATGCGAACCGCATCGGCAGGACTGCTTATACCCCCATTCCCGATCACCGGGACGGAAACGGCAGCCCGCACAGCCGCAATGATGCTCAGGTCAACCGGACCCTGATGGTGTTGGTGGCGGAAACGCCCGTGAACCGCGATTGCGGCCACCCCGGCCGCCGCGGCCGCCTGAGCCACCTCTACCGCGTTTTCGTGTGCGGAGTCCCAACCCCGGCGCATCTTGACGGTCACCGGCACCGGACTGACCGCCCTGACCATGGCGGCAACGATACGGCCAACCAGCTCAGGGTCGAGCATCAGCGCACATCCGTCCCCACCCCCGATCACTTTGGGAACGGGGCAGCCCAGGTTGACGTCGATGATATCGGCGCCGGCAGCCGCAACCTTTTCGGCGGCTCTCGCCATTACTTCGGGATCAGAGCCGAAGAGCTGAAGGGAGGTGGGATGTTCTGCCGGGTCTATCCGCAAATAGCGGTCTGTCCGCCGGTTATTCATCATCAGAGCGCGAGCGGAGATCAATTCGCCGCAAACCAGTCCCGCACCGGCTTCGCGGGCAAGACGCCGAAAGACTGAATCGGTCGCACCGGCCATGGGAGCTAGTACGACACGGTTTTCCAGGTGAACACCGCCGATGCTCCAACCGGCCTGCTCAGGCAGGGTGCCAGTTGCAGTAGTCCTGCCGGTATACACCCTCATCCCCCCTTCGTCAACGAAAAAGAGCAGACCGCCATGCCGCAGCCTGCCCCTCCTGAGATCCTCTGCCCGCCTCTGCCTTAAGCCTGCTTCGCCTTGGCCCACTTACGCTGGAAACGTTCCACCCTACCGGTGGTATCGACCAGGCGCTGCTTCTCCCCGGTATAGAACGGGTGGCAATTGGAGCAGATCTCGACCCGAATCTCTTTCTTCGTGGACATCGTCTCGAACCGGTTCCCACAGGCACAAGTGACCGTGGTCTTGTTCATAGTCGGGTGAATGCCCTGCTTCATGGCTAAACTACCCCTCCCCGTACAACACGGGGTAGTATAACACCTCCACCCGTCCATCTCAACCCTGACCGGATCTCGCCCAGCGACTTACTACGGCAGGTACCCCAGCGGATTGAGCGGCCGGCCCTGCTTGCGCACCTCAAAGTGCAGGTGGGGGCCGGTTGAACGGCCTGTATTACCGCTCTTGGCAATCACGTCACCCCGCTCTACCACCTCACCCGCCGCGACTTCAACGCGGGAGTTGTGCGCGTAACGGGTGGTGACACCGTTACCGTGATCAATGATCACCAGAATGCCGTAGGAACCGTACGTACCGGCATATATGACCTTCCCTCCGGCTGCCGCCCGGACAGGAGTTCTCGCCGGAACGGCAATGTCGATCCCCTCATGGACCGACCCCCAGCGAGGACCGTAGTAGGAGCTTATTGGTCCTTCAACGGGCCAGATCAAGAACGGAATACCACCACGGGCGGCAACAGCCTCTCTCTCGCTACGGGCTGAAGCACTGGCTTTCGGAGCGGCGCTGGCCTCCCCGGCATTACCTGATGTCTTCGCGTTGCTGCTCGAGGACTGTTTCGCAGCAGGCTTAGGAGGCGGGGGCGGTACCGCCCCGGGCAGAATGAGGGTCTGACCGACCCGTACGTGATCGGGATCGTCAAGATCATTGGCACGGATGACGGCAGCAGGTGAGATCTTGTATAGGCGCGCGATCTTTTCCACACTCTCGCCCCGGCGGACGGTATGTATCAATCCCGGCACCGTCAGGATGCGAATCTCCTGGCCCAACTTCAGACGGTGAGCATTCTTGAGGCCGTTGATCCGCATCAGGGTGTCGACATCTGTGCCGTAACGCTGTGCGAGCGTCCACAGAGTATCGCCAGTCCGAACTTCATACGTGAAGAGATGGGGCCCGCCGGTCAACAAGTCTGCGTTCGCATCGTGGTCCTTCCCCGCAGGTTGGGCGACTCCGGCTCCGACTGCCTGCGAATCAGAAGTCGTCTCACCTGTGGCAAGTGGACGTACGGCTGTCAGAATCCCCTGCAGGAAATCCTGCCCGAAGTCTTGGAAACGAAAGGCAGATCCCCAAAGTGACGTTTCTCTTAAAACGGCAAGCTCTGTCGCGACATCCTCCGCAGGAAAGAAGACTTCCGTGTCGGCATCCGTACCGGCGTCCGACGGATCGGTGGGCGATTCTGAGTCGATCATAGGATAGGTCTCACCCGGTTGCGATCCTCCCAGCAAAGCTGCCAGAAACAACGCCAACACGGTCGGACCGTAACGCGCTCTCCCGGTGCGTGCGGTTCGTCGCCGCAACGAATCTCCCTCCTGCTCCGGTTTGCCGGCAACCGGAAGCGCCGGCAGCAGGCGGTCCCTGCCGTCTATCCCGCTTTTTCAACAGGAGGGGAGCAATTCCTGCACGTTTTTAGGCTCGCACGTTCTCGGCAAAGGTAGAGTGCAAGATAAGATCGGTAAACTCCTGATTGTTTCGGGTGTGGGTCAGCCTGTCGATCAGAAGATCCGTGGTCTCCGCCGTTCCAAGCGACCCCAGAGCCTTGCGCAGAATCCAGACCATCTCGAGCTCTTTATCCGTAAGTAAGAGCTCTTCCTTACGGGTTCCGGAACGATTTATGTCTACCGCGGGGAAGATACGCCGTTCGGCCAGTTTGCGGTCGAGATGGAGTTCCATGTTGCCGGTACCCTTGAACTCTTCGTAGATGACATCGTCCATGCGGCTGCCGGTATCGATCAGCGCTGTGGCGAGAATCGTGAGACTGCCGCCCTCCTCCAACTTGCGGGCAGCTCCGAAGAACTGTTTCGGCCGGCGCAAGGCCGCGGGATCGACACCACCGGTCAGCGTGCGCCCAGACGGAGGTACCACCAGGTTATGTGCCCGCGCCAGGCGGGTGATACTGTCGAGCAGGATGGCAACGTCCCGACCGTGCTCGACCAGACGCTTGGCTCGCTCGAGAGCGATATCCGCCACCCGGACGTGGTTTTCCGGTGGCAAGTCGAAGGTCGAGCTTATCACTTCACCTTGAACCGACCGCTGCATATCGGTTACTTCCTCAGGACGTTCATCCACCAACAACACCATGAGCTCTACTTCCGGATGGTTGGTGGTGATGGCGTTGGCCACCTTCTTGAGCAAAGTGGTCTTACCAGCCTTTGGCGGCGAAACGATCAGCCCACGCTGTCCCTTGCCAATGGGCGCCATGATATCGATCAGGCGGGTGGCAATCTCCGAAGCAGTGGTCTCGAGGTGGATTCGTTGGGACGGGTAGACAGGAGTTAGATCGTCGAAGTAGGAACGACGGGCTGCCGCTTCGGGGTCAACCATATTGACCGCCAGTACCCGCAACAAGGCGTGGTACCGTTCGCTTTCCTTCGGACGTCGAACCTGGCCCAGAATCAGGTCGCCGGTACGAAGATTGAGCCGGCGTATCTGGGAGGGAGAAACGTAAACATCCTCAGAAGACGGGGTGTAGTTTTGCAGACGAAGGAAACCGTAGCCTTCTGGCAGGATTTCAAGAATACCTCGGGTAAATATAAGCCCTTCCTGCTCCGTTTGAGCCTTTAGTATCTCTATTATGAGTTCCTTCTTCCGCAGCCGGCTGGCACCTGGTATCTCTAGTTCCTTGGCTATCTCCTGCAACTCGGCCGAAGTTTTGGACTCCAGCTCGCTGATATTCATGCAACCGGTCCACCTTTCTGATAATCTACCTGTGAGAAAGATATAACAGGACAGTGACCGTGTGTCCCTGCGCCATGGGCGCTCTTCGTGAAGGTACAAATGGGAACGGCTGAACGCGTGGATCGTCTGAAGGATGGGCATCCACCGGGATAGATTATGTCCTGCCAGAGAGAAAAGAAACCTGCTAGCGAGAGACACCGATGTATATGCTATGCAACTCTGGGGGCTCCTGTCAAGCAGCAAAGGCGGGAGCAAACCTCCCGCCTCCGTCGTGCCTCCATCGCATCTTTGCCGGTAGGGAATCGAGTCCGGTCGACTAGCGCAAATGCTTGCGGAAATCCTCGGGCGTCACGCTTTCCAGGAAACGACGAAACTCCTCGAGCTCGGGATCAGCCCCGGACTCGGAACGAGCGGCCGGCGCGGGACGGGCCTTCTCCCATCCTTCCGTCGGGACAAGGGCTCGCGCCGCCACTTCATCCGAAACGTAGATGGGCGCCTTTGCCCGCAGGGCGAGAGCGATGGCATCACTGGGTCGCGCATCGATCTGGCGTTCGCCGCTCGGGGTCTTCAGATGAATCCGAGCATAATAGGTTTCGTCTTTGAGCTCCGAAATGACTACCCTTTCGATGCGGGTACTCAGCTCGTCCAGCATACTCTTCACGAGATCATGCGTGATGGGACGCGGCAGCTGAATACCCTCCATCGCGATATTGATGGCATTCGCCTCGGGCGGACCGACTACGATAGGGATGTAGCTCTTCTCTTCCAGGTCGGTAATGACGACTACCGGCTGCATGCTCCTTTGATCGATCCCGACCAGCTTCACTTTCATCCGCAACATCCTGCTCACCCCTTATCTATGGGGGAATCGCGCCCTAGCTGACCTGATTATAGCACATGGCTGCTAGTAAGCGGAATCCACCGGGGGGTGGGCTCATGCTTTGCTTCCGTTCTTGGAGGCCAGCGCCTCTCCATTCTGGTGCCGCTGCCCGTACTCTACCGCGGCCCGGATGAACTCCCGGAAGAGCGGGTGCGGACGGGTAGGCCGGGACTTCAGCTCAGGGTGGAACTGGCTACCGACGAAGAAGGGATGATTGGGCAGCTCCACAACCTCGACGAGGCGTCCGTCCGGCGACAGCCCCGCCAGACGCAACCCGGCTGCAGCAAGCTGTTCACGATAATCGTTATTCACTTCGTAACGGTGACGGTGTCTCTCCATGACCAACGGTTCACCGTAAGCTGTGGCACTGATCGTACCAGGCATCAGGTGGCAGGGGTATGCACCCAGACGCATCGTCCCGCCCAGATTCTCCAGATGGCGCTGCTCGGGGAGCAGGTCGATCACCGGATAGGGAGTGGCGGGATCGAATTCGGAGCTGTTGGCGCCGGTAAGACCGCACACATGGCGGGCAAACTCGACCACCGACAGCTGCATGCCCAAGCAAAGTCCCAGGAAGGGTACGTTATTCTCCCGGGCATAGCGTATCGCCTGGATCTTTCCTTCGATCCCCCGGTTGCCGAAGCCGCCGGGAACGAGTATCCCCTGGACGTCGACGAAGACGCGCCGCAACGTCTCCTCTGAGGCGCCCTCGAGTTCTTCCGAGTTGACCCACTTGATGCCGACCTGGGCACAGTTGGCTATTCCACCGTGATGCAGTGCCTCGACCACGCTCATGTAGGCATCGGGCAGGCTGACGTACTTGCCCACCAGCGCCACCCGGATCTCCCGTTTGGGATGCTTCATCCCTTCCACGATCTCCGACCACCGGGTCAGGTCCGGCTGGACCTGCGGCAGGTTGAGCCGTTGCACCACCGCCTCGTCCAAGCCCGCGCGGTGCAGGAGCAGGGGAACTTCGTAGATCACCTCGGCGTTGGGGTTGGAGATCACGGCTTGCGGTTCAATATCGCAGAAGAGGGCTATCTTCGCTTTGATGTCTTCCGATAGCGCCTGGTCGGAACGACAAACGATGATGTCGGGATGAATACCAATGCTGCGCAACTCCTTTACGGAGTGCTGGGTTGGCTTGGTTTTGAGCTCGCGAGACGCACTGACGTAAGGAACGAGGGTAACGTGTATGTAGAGACAATTCTCCCGACCGATATCCGTTCGTAGTTGTCTGATGGCTTCCAGAAAGGGGAGGCTCTCGATGTCACCGACGGTGCCACCGATCTCGACGATGACTACGTCCATCTCACCTTCGGCCATCGCCAGAATCGAGTCCTTGATTTCGTTGGTGACATGCGGTATTACCTGGACAGTTCCTCCGAGGAAATCGCCTTTTCTTTCTTTGGTTATGATGCGCCAGTAAATCTGACCGCTGGTTACGTTGCTTCGCCGCGTCAGGTTGGTGTCGATGAAGCGTTCGTAGTGCCCGAGGTCCAGGTCTGTCTCGGCACCGTCTTCGGTTACGAAAACCTCACCGTGTTGCAGGGGGCTCATCGTCCCCGGGTCCACGTTGAGATAGGGATCGAGCTTCCCGATTGCGACCCGCAGCCCGCGGCTGGCAAGGAGTCTCCCGAGGGAGGCGGCGGTAATCCCTTTCCCCAGGCCGGATACCACGCCTCCGGTCACAAAGATGAATTTGGCCACCCGTACCCCTCCACAGCAATGCCACCCCATCTGGCGGCCTGTCTTGAAACACACCCACTCATTATAGCAACTCGGCCAAAGGCGCTTCAGTCCTCCAGGTTGGTTGCTTCATCCACCTGGTCTTCCGTCTCCTGCCCGGACAAGACACGTCGTTGTCGGGCCACCTGGATTACTTCACTGAGGTATAGATTGTAAAGGAAACCCAAGAGACCGGCCAAGAGCAACAGCAGCCCGGCGGCCAGTACCGTATTGGCCAGTACGATTACACCCGCCCAGATCAGCATCAGGAAGGATAGAGCCGGATTGCCCAGCGTGATGAGGACGCTGTTGCGGAATATCGTCACTACCCCACCGCCGGTTTGCCGGACGAGAAGAGGAAAATGGAGGGGCAGGATCATCAGCCAGAAGATTCCCAGGTAAATCCAGACCCAGGCAAAGAAGCGGATAGTGGGATTGGCGGCGTGCCAGACTACCCACAGGTCGACAACCAGCACCACGGTTATCAGAACATCGATGACCGCCAGTGCCACTCCACGTTTCCAATAGGTGCGCGTCTCCTCCAGGTAATCGCCCAACTCTACCTGCTCACGTTTGATCAGACGGTAGGTCAGGGCAATGACGCCTGGTGTCCCCGCGCCGGTAGTTGCCACGCTGGCGAGGATCGCCAGCGGCCAAACGCCAGGGAAGCCGGTAAAACCCCAGATCACATAAGCCACGAGCAGCGGCCCCACGGCGCAGAAGAACCAGATGGCGCTGAGTGCCATGATCATCCCCAGATGTGTGTAACCCAGCTGCCAGGTGCGGCCGAATATCTGTAGTGAACGGGTCAACGCATTACCACCCCGTATGGCTTTTCCCTCCCTTCTTCCGTAGCTTCCGGAAAACACGCTCACATATAGGCTACATCTTCTCCGGTGAACTGACTCCGAGGAGGGTCAGGCAGTTGCGCAGCACCACCTGGGTCGCATGAGAGAGGTAGAGGCGCGCTGCCTGCAATCCGGGGTCAGAACCGAGAACACGATGATGAGCATAGAAAGAATGGTAGAGCGAAGCCACTTCCATGGCGTAACGGGTAAGCCGGTGCGGCTCCTGGCGTTCACTGGCCAGCCTTACCTCTTCGGGAAACTCCGCGAGCTTCCGGGCGAGGTCCAACTCCTCGGCTGCCGTCAACATGTCGGCATCGACTTCTGCCGCCCGGGGTCTGGCCACACCTAATGCTTCGGCCTGCCGGAAGAGGCTGGCGATGCGGGCGTGGGCATACTGGACGTAGTAGACCGGGTTCTTTTCACTCTGCTCCCGGGCGAGGTCGAGGTCAAAGTCCAGGTGAGCACTGGGGCTGCGCATGAGGAAGAAGAACCGGGCAGCATCCTTCCCGACCTCGTCCAGCAATTCTTCCAGGGTGACGAACTCTCCCGCCCGTTTGGACATACGGACGGGCTGGCCGTTTTTCAGCAGTGTCACCAGCTGCAACACGATGACCTCGAAACTATCGGGGTCGTAGCCCAGAGCGGCCACTGCCGCCCGCATACGGCCAATGTAACCATGGTGATCGGGACCCCAGATGTCGATCACCCGCTCGTAGCCACGCTGGTACTTGTCCCGGTGGTAGGCGATGTCGGCCGCCAGGTACGTGTAAGCCCCGTCCGACTTGATCACCACGCGGTCCTTGTCGTCACCCCAGCGCGTCGAGGCGAACCAGACCGCCCCTTCCTGGTCGTAGAGGGCTCCCTGCCGGCGCAGATAGGTTAGGGCATCCACGACGGCATCCGCGCGGTGGAGATCCCTTTCCCGAAACCACTTGTCGAACTCGACGCCGAAACGAGCCAGCTCCTGTTGCTGTAACTCCACCATGCGGTCTACCCCGTGGATCTTGAAGAAAGACAACCTTTCGCTCTCGGGCAGGTTCAGCAGCTCTGGATGGGAATGGAGAAACTCCGCAGCGATCTCCTTCACGTACTCGCCCGGATAACCGTCTTCGGGAAAAGGCGCATCCCGGCCGGCCAACTGCAGGTAGCGGGCATTGAGAGAAGCGGCAAACAGGTCGGCCTGATGGCCCGCATCGTTCACGTAGTACTCGCGATCCACCCGGTGGCCGACAGCCTCGTACAGGTTGGCCAGGCAGTCTCCGACCGCCGCCGCCCGGGCATTGACCACTACCATCGGACCTACCGGGTTGGCACTGACGTATTCCAGCAGAATGCGCAGCGGCTTGTCGGTGCGACTGTGCCCGTACCGCTCACCCTCCGTCTCGATGGCACGAAAGAGGCGGGCCAGCCAGCCTTCCCTGAAAAAGAAATTGATGAACCCTGGGCCGGCTATTTCGATCCGTCCCACCAGATCCTGTATGGCCTGCTGTTGCCGCAGGTAATCTTGAAGGATGGCTGCTACCTGCCGCGGGCTCATCTTCGCCGCCCCGGCGCTAACCAACGCGAGGTTGGTGGCAAGATCCCCGTGAGCCTTCTCTTTGGGCACCTCCAGTACAAAGGCAGGAGGTGGAAAGGCCGGTAGCTTCCCCTCCGCTTGCGCCTGGGCCAGCGCCGCTTCCAGAGCCTCTTTCAGCCCCTGCCTGTCCTTTTCCAGCATGTCATAGCCCTCCTACTCAGTACCTCCCGGCCACCTGGACTCAAGCTCCCGTCGAAAACGAGCAAGCACCTGAATCTCGTGGTCGAGGTACGCGGCAACTTCCGCCCACCCCTGCTGCATGGATGCGTAACGGGCCTCACATTTGCTACGGTTGGCCCAGAGAGCCGCCTCCAGGTCAATGTCAAAGGTATACGCCAGCTTGGTGAGAAAAGTCATTGCATCGGCCAGTTCCTCGGCGAGCTGCCGTCTGAGCACTTCCTCGCCGGTGTGGCCCGCCTCCTGCGGATGTCCCGCTTCTTCTCCCGGTCCGTTTACCGGTTTGTACTGGGCAAGACGCAGGACAGCCCTGGCTACCTCCCCAACTTCCTCCATCAGGTGAGCACACGTGGCACTGGGAGGAACCAGATCCCAGCCCCGTTCCCGATCAAACTCCCTGACCCACTCCTGATACTCTCGCAGGCTTCCCGTCCCCGATCCCCCCGTTGTCGCGACCAGCTACGGGCCGATCCGGGCCGCTATTGCCAATGTAGACCGGCCTTGTGAAGCAGAAGGGCGAGCTCCCGCACCAGCTTGGACCCAACGATGGAAGTGATGTCCGAAACGTCGACGGGCGGTGAGACCTCCACCACGTCCGCCCCGACCAGCCGGGGCAACGACCGCGCCCAGGATGTCACACCCTCGAGCAACTCCCGGCTGGTCCAACCCCCTGGTTCAGGAGTGCCGGTCCCAGGGGCGAAGGCCGGGTCGAGAACATCGATATCGATGGTCAGGTAGACAGGGACTCCCGCAGCTGCCAACTCTCTCCCCACCGCTTCCATCACTGCCGGTCCTGCTCCCGGATGGAAATCACCCCGGGCGGCGGCCTCGCTGAATTCCTCTTTGGTTCCGGATCTTATACCTATCTGGATCACCCGCAGCGATCTGCCGGTTTCGGACGCCCGGCGCGCGGTGGTGGCATGGGAAAGCCGATCACCGCCGTATTCGTCGCGCCAGTCAGCGTGGGCATCCAGCTGCACGAGCACAAGGTCTGGGTATCGACGGGCGAGCGCCCTCACTGAACCAACGGTGACCGTATGCTCCCCCCCCAGGAGCAGCGGGCGCAACTCCTGGTCCAGCAGCCAAGCGGTAGCCTGCTCGATCATGTCGAGAGCCCGGGCGGTGTCGTTGAGTGGCAACTCAAGGTCGCCCACATCCACCAGCCAGGAAGATGAGAGCTCGCCATCCTGCAGAGGACTGTAGCTCTCGAGGCCGTGGGAGACCGAGCGAATCCGCTCCGGGCCGAAGCGAGTCCCGGGGCGAAAGCTGGTGGTACCGTCGAAGGGTGCACCAATGACCGCCACTCGTGCGCCGTTCCTATCGGTTCCCGCCTCGATATAGGGGGTTACTGTACGCAGAAATGGAAGGTTGGTCCCCTCGCGGTTTCCGTTTACCATTCTGCTTGTGCTCCTTCCAGTGAGGCGTTCGACCGCAGGATCATCGACCAACTCACCCGGCAACCAGTTCGCGCACGAAGTTGGGCAGGGCAAAAGCACCGGTATGCAGAGCAAAGTTGTAGTAGCGGGTGGCTCCGTTCAACTGCCGGCGTTGCGGTATGGTGGGGTCATACTTCTTGCTTCCCATGGTGAAAGACCACAGCCCGCTCGGATAAGTGGGGATTGCGGCCAGATACACGTCTACACGCGGGAATACGGCCCGCATGGCCTGGGCGGCCGACCGCAGCAACTCCTTCTCCAGGAAGGGCGATTCCGTCTGAGCCACCATTATTCCATCGTCTGCGAGGGCCTGATACACCGATGTATAAAATGGTGTCTGAAAGAGGCCGGACGCCGGGCCAACCGGATCGGTGGAATCGATGATCACTACATCGTAGGCGTCCTCGTGCTTCCGCATATGCTCGATGCCGTCTTCGAAGCGGACCTCGACCCGTGGATCATCCAGCCCGCAGGCAATGGACGGGAAAAACTGCCGGGATACCCGGGTAACCGCCTCGTCGATCTCGATCAGGGTGACTCTCTCAACCACCGGATCTTTGAGGATCTCCCGCACTGCGCCCCCGTCTCCGCCACCCACGATCGCTACCCGGCGCGGACGCGGGTGCACCTGCAACGGCACGTGGGTGATCATTTCGTGATAGACGAACTCGTCGGCTACCGTGGTTTGCACGGCTCCGTCCAGGACCAGCATACGACCGTAGGCTATGGTATCCACAACTGCCAGGTCCTGATATTTGGTTTGCTCCCTGTGCAGAGTGCTTTGAATACGCAGACCGAGGGCTACGTTCTCCGTCTGGTGTTCCGTGAACCAAAGCTCAAACTGACGCTCCATCGTAATGCTACAAGCCTCTCCTCCGTGTGTGAGTCACAGAGTGTGAGTCACAGAGCAGCCACACTCAGTACCACAAAGCTACGGCTGCGAAAGCGCAACCGGTCTTTCCCACCCGGTGTTCGATACCTTTGACCATCAACTCGGTGAGTTCTATCTGGCGATGACGGAAGGCAGCACGCACCATCTCGGCTACAGTGGCTTCCGCCTCTTCCTTACTGCATTTGCCAGAAAACTCCATGATGACTCCGAAATCGTCCCCGTTGCGCCCCACACCTACTGCGGCGGCAACCAGCTCACCCGGAGTCTCGCTGGTGATTGCCCCATAGGCAGTGGGCACGAGGCTGCCCGGTGGTATTGCCAAAGTATCCACGGCTTTCGCTCCCGGCGGTAGAATACTGCTCACCTTCAGCAGGTTGAGGTTGCCAATACCAGCGGCAAGCAGGGCATTGTCAAACGCGTTGAGACGGGTAGGCCCTTCGGCCGCGCCGGCTACGAGCGTAAACTTGGTTGGGGTTGGCAGCATCCGCGTCCTCCTACTCCTTCCGGATACTTCTTACGTATTCTTTCCTCGGCCCGGGAAAACGGGACCTGGCCCGGAAACCACTCGCATAGTATAACAAACCGTATTTGGAAGTTGAACCAAATACGCGTGCCGGCCTCTCTTTGTGGAGAGATTATAGTCCGATAACGATGATCTGGCGTTTATTACCGCTGCTATTCATCCCGCTCGCCTCCATACTGCACCAGGCGGACGCCGCGCCCCTGCTGCAGTTTGCGGCTGCCGCCCTGGCGCTGTTGCCGCTTGGGGTGTGGGTACATCTGGCAACCGAGCGTCTGGCCGCCCGCCTTGGACCTGTGGCCGGAGGGTTGATCAACGTTGCCGCCGCCAACGGCACGGAGCTGATCATCACTCTTTTTGCACTCTCTGCGGGCTTTGTGGGCGTCGTGAAAGCAACCCTGGTCGGTTCCATACTCAGCAACATGCTGCTGATCATGGGGCTGGGCATGCTGGTGGGGGGACTTCGCCATCCAGTTCAGAAAATCGATTCCCGGCTGGTTTCCGCTACCGGCACGCAGTTGGTACTGGCAGTCGCGGCTCTCTCACTCCCCACCCTGACGGAGACAAACGATTGGGGGGTTGACGGGCGGGCCGCACAGGTGTTGAGCGTGGGGGTGGCGGTCGTCATGCTGGCGATCTACCTATTGGGAACTGTGTACACCCTGCGGACCACGAGCACGGGCCGCTTCAGAAACCATGAGCGGGTAGCGACTGACGCCAGAGGAAGTCTTTGGATCCCCTTGTTGATCCTGCTTGCTAGTGCCGCCGCGACAGTTGGCATGAGTGACATCCTGGTCACGACACTGGAACCTGCCGTAGGTTCGCTTCACCTCCCCCGCCGGTTCGCCGGGCTCATAGTAGTTCCGCTGCTTGGCAACGCCATCGAGAACGCTACGGCCGTCCTGGAAGCCCGGAAAGACCGCATGACCCTCGCCTACCAGATAGCCGTCGGGTCGAGTACCCAGATTGCTCTTTTCGTCGCACCGCTCCTGGTACTGGCCGGCCTCTGGATGGGCAAGCCTTTCAGCCTGGTCTTCCATCCTCTGGAATTGCTGGCACTGGGACTCTCCGTGCTAATTGCCGTCCTGATCCACCTGGACGCCCGTTCCAACTGGCTGGAGGGAGCGCAACTCCTCGCCGCCTATATCCTCTTTGTCCTCGCGTTCTATTTCCTCGAATGATAAAATGAAGACAGAATTCCTCATATTGGTCTAAGCAGGCCAGAGCCCGGTCTCTGGCGGTGATGAATTGAAGTCCAACTGGAAAACCGCAGGGGGTGCAGCCGGTCCACTTCACCGTGCGGCTTTTTTCCTAATCGCCGCCCTGGTGTGCCTGGCGGTCGGGCTATCACCGCCAGCAGCCGGCACCGGTGCCGGCACAGCCGTCGCCCCGACATCAGCAACACCCGTTTTGGAGTGGGGCGGGGTAAAGATACAAGCAGAGATCGGCTTTGGTGGACAGTTCCGTCCCGGGCGCTTCGCTCCTCTGCGCTTGATGGTCGAGAATGCCGGCCCATCTATCTTCCACGGCTTTGCCGGCCTCACGGTGGTTCGCCCCGCGGGCATTTCCGGAGAGAATCATGAAACCTACCGGGCCGAGGTTCTCGCAGGTACCCCCGCCCGCCTCGAATTGCCCTTCGTCATACCGCTGCGCAGCAGCTACGACCGGTTGATCCTGCAGCTTTGGGACCACACCGGAAAACTGGTGGCGGAAAGCCAGTTGATCCTGCCGCAACTGCCGCAAAAGCAGAGCCTGTGGCTGGTTCTTCGTTACCAGCCAGCCACGTCACCTTGGCTAGCGTTGCTGGTGGCCGCCGCCAACCGGCTCGAACCCGACTTTCCGGTCTTCACCGCCTATGTAAACGACGTCTCCAAACTGCCCGCCGACCCGGTGGCCTTCGATGGCATCGATCTGGTGATCGTGGACGACATATCGCTACGGCAGTTGCCATCGCAGGCTGCGACGGCCATTCAGGCCTGGGTGAGCCGGGGCGGACTGCTCCTGGTTACCGGTGCAGCCGAGGAGAGGAATGCCGGTGCCTGGCCATGGAAGGGAGAATTCCTTCCTATCGCTCGAACCAACGGTGGAAGTAACAAGACCGACCAGACGGAGAACTCGACCATCAGCTGGCTGAGGTTTGGCAAGGGAAAGGTGGCTTTCTGGCCGGGGCGTCTGGAATCGTCCCTTGAGTCACGCCCGGAGGGAGCAGCCGGGAGTGGAGACACCGCCATCACCGAGGTCCTGCGTCTCCGCCAGAGCATCGATATACGGCCGCTTCTGCCCACCGGGGTGCCGCTCGCCCTGCCTGCAGAACCGGCAGCTGCCATGGATCTCGATGGAGTCGTAACGGAGGTACTGCGGGAAACCCCGCTGACTGGCACACGCGTTTATCTCGTCGGAGTTGGCTTGCTGCTGTATGCCCTGGTGCTGGCGGCAATGTGGAGACGGGTGAACCAGCAGCCCGGCTCCCGGCGGTGGTTCGCCGCGGGAGTCGTCGTTTGGACGACGACCATGGCTGGTACGGCCGTGTTTGCTCACAGGGAAAACGCCCGGTTGGTCCGGGCGGGAAGCCAGGTCGTGGAAGTCGGAATCGGTTCAACCGGACGACCCTGGCAGGATACGCGTATCTTCGTGTCTGTCCCCCATCCCGGGCATCCTGCGGCGATACCCATACCGGCAGCATATTCGGCAGCACTTCCCGCAGGGTCACCGGGTAGCTGGCAGTTGACCTGGAATCTTCAGCGCCAGGCGCTTCTTTACGGTAACGAAG